>JBCECW010000025.1:0-13327 GCA_039207785.1 Pseudomonas sp.
GGTTATACTCGGGCCAAACCATCGCACCGGATCGCACGCTCATGACGGAAGTAGCCCTCGCCACCGATACCTCGCCACAACCGCCGATGGTAATTCTGCAGTTACTCGACAAGCTCAACGTTCCCTACCAGGTTTGCTACGAACAGCCCAAGCTGGCCCTGGCCCAGCGCGTGCAAGCCGTATTGCTGGACGACGCCATCGGCGCCCTGCTGGTGCTCTACCCCCACAGCCAATTGCTCGACCTCAACCGCCTCGCCGAACTCACCGGGCGCAAGCTCGCTGCGGTCAAGCCCGAGCGCCAGGAACGCATGCTGGCCAAACACAACCTGACCCTGCTGCCGGCCCTGCCGCCGCTGACCAGCTCGCCCTGCCTGTACGACGAACAACTGCTGCTGGCACCAACCCTGGTGATCGAATCCGGCCAGGCCGGTGTGCTGCTGGAAATTCCGCGTGATGCCTATAAAACCCTGCTCGGTAAAGCCAGCGCCGCGCGCTTTGGCGAGCCACTGAACGGCATCCGCCCCAACCTCGACCGCCCGGACGACGACCGCGCGGAAATCACCCAGGCCGTACAAGCCTTTACCGCTCGCCGTATTCAGCAGCGCCTGGAAGAAACCATCGAGATTCCGCCACTGCCGGAAACCGCGCAAAAAATCATCAAGCTGCGCGTCGACCCCGATGCCACCGTCGATGACATCACCGGTGTGGTGGAAACCGACCCGGCCCTGGCCGCACAGGTGGTGAGCTGGGCGGCCTCGCCGTACTACGCCGCGCCCGGCAAGATCCGCTCGGTAGAAGACGCCATCGTGCGTGTACTGGGCTTTGACCTGGTAATCAACCTGGCCCTGGGCCTGGCGCTGGGCAAAACCCTGGCCCTGCCCAAAGACCAGCCGCAACAGACCACGCCGTACTGGCACCAGGCGATCTACACCGCCGCCGTGATCGAAGGCCTGACCCGCGCCATGCCACGCGCCCAGCGCCCGGAAGCGGGCCTGACGTACCTGGCCGGCCTGCTGCACAACTTCGGCTACCTGGTGCTGGCCCATGTGTTTCCGCCGCACTTTTCGTTGATCTGCCGTCACCTGGAAGTGAACCCGCACCTGGACCACAGCTATATCGAGCAGCACCTGCTGGGCATTACCCGCGAGCAAATCGGCTCCTGGCTGATGCGTTTCTGGGATATGCCCGACGAGCTGGCCACTGCGCTGCGCTTCCAGCACGACCCGGACTACGAAGGCGCCCATTCGGCTTATCCGAACCTGGTGTGCCTGGCGGTGCGCTTGCTGCGTAACCGTGGCATCGGTTCCGGCCCGCAGACCGAAATCCCGCAAGCCTTGTTCGACCGCCTGGGCCTGTCCCGCGAGAAAGCCAACGACGCCATCAACAAGGTGCTGGAAGCCGAAACCGCGCTGCGTGAACTGGCATCGCAGTTCCACTAAGGTTTTCAGCACGCATAAAGAAGGGGCCTATTGGCCCCTTCTTCGTTTACCGCCGCCCGTAGGAGCTAGCTTGCTAGCGAACCCCTGGAAACACCTTTTGCAGGGTTCGCTAGCAAGCTAGCTCCTACAGAAAGCGGGTGCGCGGGGTTATTTCAACGCCGCACGGCGCTCGGCGAATACCGCCGGCAATTCCTTCAATGCCGCGCTCAGCAGGCGATTGACCGGCTCCTGCTCATACAAGGCCGCATAGTCGGTCAGCTCGCCCGTGGGCATCTGCCGGTAGGCGTAGAGCATAAAAGACTCCACGGCCTTTGCACTGGACTCGCGCAGCGGCTCCACTTGCTTGGCCGTGGCGCTGCTCAATTTCTCTTCGCTAAGGGTTTGGCCTTTGGCGCGTAGCGTCATCAGCGCCTGGGTCTTGCCCACTTCGTAACGCAGCAAGGTCGCCAGTTCAGTGGTGTGCGCGGCCTTGTCCAGGCGCTGCACCAGCGCCACGCGGTCACCGCGCGGCGGCTTGCTGGCCAGTTGTTCGCGGTAGCTGGCCAGGCCCTTGCCGCCATCGGCCTCTGCCACTCCGCGCTCGGCCACGGTAAAGCGCTGGGCCAACGGGCTCTCCAACACCTTGGCCACCTGGTCCACCTGCTCGGCGCTCAGCTCGGGCGCCAGGCGCTTGGCCAACGCCGAGCACAAGGCATCGGCGCTAAACAGCGTGTCGACTTTTTTCTGTTGGGCTTCGGGAAGGTTTTGCCGAATCAACGGGCCGCTTTGCTCGCAAATCAGGCGAATGCCGGCGAGCTCAAAAACGTGATCAAAGGCAGCAGGTTTGCTGGGTTCGGCAAACGCCAGGGAGCTCAGCAGAGCCAGGGAAACAGCGAAAGGGACGCGCATGGCAGGGGATTCCAGAAAGACTGCCCCAAGCCTAGCGGAAGCACCGCGCAGCGACCAGCGACGGCAGCGGCCAGGTGAGAACTGCGCGTGGTTTTCACCTGGCGATACACCGTGGCGCTTAGGCAGCCTTTTTGTCAGCGGCTTTTTTCTTCTTCGGCATGATGTATTTGGTCAGGCCTTGGAACCAGATCACCAGCGCCGGGTTGCCCTGGATCTGGATGTCCTTGTTCTGGATGCCCTGCATAAACGCCAGCTGCTTGTTCTTGGCGTTCATGGTGGCGAAACCGTAGTCGGCATCCTTGAAGCCCAGGGCAAAGTCGGGCTGGCTGGCGGCGCCGCGCTTGCTGGTCAGGCGTTGGTTTTTAACGATGAAGTGACGGGCTACTTTGCCGTCCAGGGTGTGCAACTGGAACACCAGGTCACGGCCTTCGAGTTGCTGCTGAAATGCCGGATTGGTCTGGCTGGCCTTGGCCATCATGCGGCCGAGCATCCACAGGAGAAAACGAAATTTCATGCGCACAGGCCTCAGGTGAAGGGCAAACGAGGGCGCATTGTAGCGGGATATTTACGTGACTACAGCCGGTCTTTTGCTGGGTTTTTGCGGGGATTTGTAGCGAATGTGCGGCGAACGGTTGGATTGTCCGACAGCTTGCCGGGAAGTGCGCCCGGAGCACTGAGCCCCGGGCGCGCTCGGCTCAGTTCACAGCGTCTTTCAGGGACTTGCCCGGTTTGAAAGCGACGGTGTTGCTGGCTTTGATTTTTACCGGCTCGCCGGTTTGTGGGTTTTTGCCGGTACGCGCGCCACGGTGACGCTGTACGAAAGTGCCGAAGCCCACCAGGGTGACGCTGTCCTTGCGGTTCAGCGCGGAGGTGATTTCTTCCAGCACGGCGTTGAGTACACGATTGGCTTGATCTTTAGTCAGATCAGCATGCTCCGCGATGGCCGCGGCTAGTTCCGGTTTACGCATAAAAAAGCCCCTTAGACGGTTTTTTGTTTTTGTGTCCGTGCTGCCTTCCAGCAGCGCTATAAGGCGCCGCAACAGCTCTGCGCTGCGGCAGACCGGGGGAGAATGGCACGCTCCAGAGAGCCGCGCCAGTCATGCCCGCCAGATTTAGCGGGCAACTTCGTGATTTATCCGACAGAACGGACGCCATTCACGCCAAAAGGGCCGGAAGCTCCTTATTGAGCGCCAACTTATCCTGCACGGCCGTACCGGTGAGGGCATAGCCCAGCAGACGGCCTTCGGCGTCGCGGCACAGGGCCTTGATATCGGCGCCGCTGCCTTCCACCTGCCATTGCCCGCTGGTGCCACGTGGCGGCGGCGAGACCACCACCGGGCAGGCTGGGGTTTTCACCTGCACCGGCATCGGGCCGTAGGTGACGGCGGTCGGGTTACCGGCCAGGGACTGCGCCAGCGCGCGGGCACAGGTCATCAGCGGCATCACGTACAGCAGGTTGAGGCCATCGACCTCGGCGCAATCGCCCAGGGCGTAGATATTGGCGTGGGACGTACGCAGTTGGCGGTCCACCACCACGCCACGGTTGATGGTCAGGCCGGCCGCAGAAGCCAGGTCGGTACGCGGACGCAGCCCTACCGCCGACACCACCACATCGCACGGCACCACCGCGCCATCGGACAGATGCGCGTCCAGCCCATCAGCCGTGCGCTGCAGGCTGGCCAGCACCGGCCCCAGGTGGAAACGCGCGCCCAGGCCTTCCAGCCCGGCCTGCACGGCCGCTGCCGCTGCCGGGTGCAACAGCCCTGGCATCACCTGCTCGCACGGCGCCACCAGCTCGACGCTATAACCGCCGGCGCTCAAGTCATTGGCAAACTCGCAGCCAATCAGCCCGGCGCCCAGCACCAGCACGCGTTTCTTGCCGGCCGCGGCGGCACGAAAGCGCGCGTAGTCTTCCAGGTCGTTGATCGGGAACACCGCATCGCCACCATCGCCTTCTACCGGTACGCGAATGGTTTCGGCGCCCCAGGCCAGTACCAGGTCGCGGTACTCCACCGCTTCTTCACCAATCCACAGGCGCTTGTGGCCGGGGTCGATACCGGTGATACGGGTATGGGTGCGAATCTCGGCCTTGAGTTGGTCGGCCATGGCGCCCGGCTCGGCCATGCTCAGGCCGTCGGCGTCTTTGTTTTTGCCAAAACCGGTGGACAGCATCGGCTTGGAATAGGAGCGGCCGTCGTCGGCAGTTATCAGCAGCAGCGGGGTGTCGGCGTCGAGTTTGCGAAACTCCTTGGCCACGTTATAGCCGGCCAGGCCGGTGCCGATGATCACCACGGGTGCAGACATGACTCACTCCTGAAAACGTACAGGCCGGCGCCCACACAGGCGCGGCCGGGAACGGGTAATTGAAGGGTTGCTCAGTTGATTTCGATCATCTCGAAATCCAGTTTGCCGACACCGCAGTCCGGGCATAGCCAGTCTTCTGGCACATCCTCCCAGCGTGTGCCGGGGGCAATGCCGTCATCCGGCCAGCCCAGGGCTTCGTCGTAGATAAAGCCACACACCACACATTGCCATTTGCGCATCACGGTTCACCCCTGGGGCCAAATGTGCCAGCGACCCTACCGCAATTGCCCGGCAAGGCCAATAACCGCAGGCGTCAGCCAGCCGTAGGTTTGGCGTGTTGGGGCACGTGCAACAAGCCGCTCTCCCGCGCGCGGGAGAGGGTGATGGCAGGCGCAGCTAGATTGGCAGCGCCATATAGAACTGCGAGCCTTTGCCCGGCCGCGAGTACACGCTGATGCGCCCGCCGTGCAGTTGCACGATTTCCTTGCACAGCGCCAAGCCCAGCCCGGCGCCACCTTTGCGCTTACCAATCTGCACAAAGGGCTCGAAGATCCGCGCCTGCTGGCTGAAGTCGATACCTTCGCCATAGTCCTGCACGCTGATAATCAGGCGCTCGCCATGGCGGCGCGCCTGCACCTGGATTTCGCTACCGCTGATGCTATGGCGCAAGGCATTGCCCAGCAGGTTATCCAGCACCCGCTCGATCTGCTGGCGGTCGATATTCACATCGCTAAGCGGCTCCAGCACTTCCACCACGATGTCGATATCGCGCTCGCGGGCCTTGTCGGCAAAGCGCCGCTGCGCCACGCCAATCAGCTCATGCAGGTTGCACGGCGCGCGCTCCAACTTCTGCAGCCCGTTCTGGTAACGGGAGAAATTCAGCAGGTCGGTGATCAACTGCACCAGCCGCGCCATCTCTTCATCGACGGTACGGATCAGGTCGGCTTCACGGGTTTCCTCGCCAAACTTCAGCCGTTCCTGCAACAGGCTGAAGGCCATATGCATACCGGTTACCGGCGTGCGCAGCTCATGGGAGGCGCGCAAGACAAACTCCATGCGAATACGCTCAAACGCGCGCTGCTCGGTGACATCGCGCAGCACCATCACCGCGCCCACGGTACGCCCGTCGGGGTGATGCACCGGGGTCAGGGCCCACGCCAGCAGGCGTTTTTCGCCGGCGGTTTCGATCAGCAGATCCTCGGGGATCTGTTCCAGCTGTTTGCCGCCCAATACCAGGCTGACTGCCTCGTCCAGTTCCGGGCGTTCGATCACGCTACCAAAGCTCTTGCCGAGCAGGTCGTGCTCCCAGAACAACTGACGAATCGCCACCGGGTTGGCGTGTTCGATCAAACCGTGTTCGTCGATGATCACCAGGCCGTCGTCAATGCTGTCGAGCACCGCCTGCAAGCGTTTCTGGCTCGCCACCAGGGCATCGACGTTGGTTTCCTTGAGCTGGCGCAAGGCGTCGGCCATCAGCCCGAAACGGCTGCTTAGCAAGGCCATTTCGCTGACCGAAGACACCGGCAAGGTCACATCGAAATCGCCCTGGCCAATCTTGTCGGCGGCCACCGCCAACGCCTCGATTGGCGTACCAAAACGGCGGGCAATGCTTTGTGCAGTCAGTACCCCGATCAACAGCACCGCCACCCCGAGCAAGGTCAGCAGCAGGGCGATCAGCTTGGCCCGGTCGCGCGCTTGCGCTTCGGCCATGCTGACGTGGTTGATCGCCACCTGTTGCACATCGAGCATGTGCTTGCGCACTTCGTTGAAGGCCTGGCTGACGGTGTTGTCGTTGTTGAGCCCACCATTGGCCGGGTCGGCCTGGTCGAGTACGGCAAGAAACTCGCTGTAGACCTTTTCGATCCGCGCAAAACCTTCGCGGTCGTTGCGGTTTTCCAGGTCCAGGCTTTCTTCCAGCAGGTTGCGGAACTGCTCCTGAGAAGCACGCAGGGCCGGCATATCCGGTTTTTCCCGCAGCATGATGGTCAGCTGGTCGCCAAAGCTGGTGCGCAAGCGCTGGCTGAGGTCGATGGTGGCAAAGCTGTTTTGAATCAGCCCTTCCTGGGTCTGGGCCATGCGCAGCACGCTGACCACGCCTAGCACCAGACCCAGCAACGCCACGGTGATCAGCGCCGAAAAGCTCAGGAAGAACCGCGTGCGCAGGGTCATGGCTGGCTTCATAGGTTGTACTGTTTGCGTTTGCGGTACAGGGTCGAGGCGTCGATCCCCAGGGTTTTGGCGGCCTGGTCGAGGGTATCGCTGGTGGCCAGCACGGCAGCGATATGGGCTTTTTCCAGCTCCTCCAGGCTCAGGTCGGCGCCTACCCGCGGCGCGTTGCTGCTGGTGGGCGCCACCAGGCCCAGGTGGCTGACATCCACCAGTTCCTGCGGACAGATAATGCTGGCGCGCTCGATCACGTTGCGCAGCTCACGAATATTGCCCGGCCACTGGTAGTCCATCAGCGCATTGCGGGCGTCGTCGGTAAAGCCACGGGCGGGGCGCGCGTAGTCTTTGACGAAGCGGGCGAGAAAGCGGTCGGCCAGCACCAGCACATCGTCGGCGCGATCACGCAGCGGCGGCAGCTTGAGGGTGATGACGTTGAGGCGGTACAGCAGGTCTTCGCGGAACTTGCCCTCGCGCACCATGGCGTCGAGGTCGAGGTTGGTGGCCGCCACAATGCGCACATCGGCACGCCGGGTTACCGGGTCGCCGACCCGCTCGTATTCCTTGTCCTGGATAAAGCGCAGCAGCTTGGGCTGCAGGCTCAACGGAAAGTCACCGATTTCATCGAGGAACAACGTGCCGCCGTCGGCCTGGCTGACCCGGCCCAAAGTGCTTTCGCTGGCGCCGGTAAACGCGCCACGGCTATGGCCGAACAGCTCGCTCTCCATCAGCTCGGCGGTCAGCGACGGGCAGTTGATTGTCACCGAGCCTTTTTTCGAGCGCTGGCTCCAGCCATGAATGGCGCGGGCCAGTTCGCCTTTACCGGTACCCGACTCGCCAAGAATCAGGATATTGGCGTCGGTGCCGGCCACCTGCCGCGCGGTTTCCAGCACGGCCATCATCGCCGGGCTGTGGGAATCCAGGTCATCGCCCGGCTTGCGTGCCTGGCCTTCCAGTTGCTCCAGGCGCGCGGCCAGGGAACGGATTTCCAGTTGCTTGGAGGCCACCAGGCGCAGCTGATCCGGGCTGCAGGGTTTGACCAGGTAATCGCTGGCGCCGGCCTGCATGGCATCCACGGCGGTGTCGATGGCCGAGTGCGCGGTGACGATGATCACGCGCATCCACGGCGCTTGCAGGCGCATCTGTGCGAGCACGTCGAGGCCATTGTCTTCGCCCAGGCGCAGGTCCAGCAGGCATAGGTCGAACACCTGGCGCTGCAGCAAGGTATCGGCCTGCTGGGCACTGGTGGCGGTGGCGACGGTATAGCCCTCGTCTTCGAGGCAGTAGCGGAAGGTACGCAGGATTGCCGACTCATCGTCGACCAACAAAATACGGCCACTTTTCGGGCTGGAGGCTTCCATGTTTGTTCTCGGATCGGTTGCAGTGAGCGTTAGTCACGGAAAGTACTAGCAAGTTCGTGCAACTTGCACGGTGGATTTAAACCCATCCTGCAAGGTGCAAGGCCACAGAGTGCCATCAAACTGGTTAACTCATTGTTTTTAAACAAATAAAAAGACAGCCAAAATCTGGCACAGCGCTTGCGATATCCCTCTCAACAGGCCAAGTAAGGCCGTTGCACACGCCACAAGAGAGGAAATCATCATGAGCAGTCGCACCAGCCAACTGAACGAGCTGATCGAAATCACCCGTGACGGCCAGCGTTTCTATGAGCACGCCATCACCGAGGTCAAAGATCCGAAACTGCAGGCCCTGTTCCGCGATATGTCGCAAGCCAAGATCCAGGTTATCCAGGCGCTGGCAGTAAAAGTCGCGGCCAACCACGAAACCCCGGCCCAGGGCGGCACCGTGATGGGCAAGCTGCGCCAGGTGTATGCCGACACCCGCGCCAGCCTGACCAAGGACGAAGGCGCCGCCTACGTGGCGGAGCTGGAAGACACCGAAGACCGCATCCTGCATGCCTTCGAAGATGCCATGGAAGAAGCCGACCCGGATGTGCGTGCCGCCCTGGCTGTGGAAATGCCAAAAGTGCGTGCCTGCCACGACCGTATGCGCGACCTGAAACACGCCCTGAAGTAAGCCGACGATCCGTGCCGCCCCAGGCCCTGCCTGGGGCGGCGCAAAAGGAACCTGAACCAAGCCTGAAAGGCACGGTTCAAACCAGTTAAGGGTTCCTGACAAACAGGGTTGAAACCCTAACCAAGTGGAAGGAGAGACATCATGTTGAGTTGGGCCGTTACCTTTCTGATCATCGCCATCGTCGCAGCCGTGCTGGGCTTTGGTGGTATTGCGGGCACCGCAACCGGCATCGCGAAAATTCTCTTTGTCGTGTTCCTGGTGATGTTCGTTGTTTCGCTGATCTTCGGCCGTCGCGGACGAGTCTGACGCACGATCAGCACCACGCAAAACGCCCTCATCGGAGGGCGTTTTTTTACGCGCGATTTACCTTAAGTCTGTAGGAGCCACCTTGGTGGCGAATCCTGGGAACGACCATCTCGAACGAGGTTTGCAGGGTTCGCCAGCAAGCTGGCTCCTACGCAAAGCACAGGGTCAGGGTTTGAAGTTACGCGCGTCCTTGGCCCACACATCCAGCACTGGCTTCAGGTCATCCAGGGTGAGCTGCGTGGTGTCGTTCTCCAGGCGCAGGCCCGTGCCTTTGCGCACCACTTCGGCCACCGGCTTGCTGGTCTCGCCGTCCAGGGCCTGGATCTCGACATAGATATTGGTGTCTTCATCGCGGGTGCCGGCGGCCGAGGTGGCAGCCGCAACCACTAATGCAATCGGGATGACCTCATAAAACTGCAGGTCCTTTTTCGACGTGTTGACTGCGGTAATGGCCGAGCGCAGCACCAGGGTGTCGGCATCCGGCTGCTGGACAACCCGCAAGCGCCCGGCCAACTCACGCTCCATGCCCTTTTGCAGGTAGTCGGCGATATCGTTCAGCGCTTTCTGGCTGACCTGCTCGCTGGGTTTGGGCTTGGGGTAGAACTGCGGTTTCTCCACCATCACCGAACTGAAGCGGTTCAGGTCCAGGCCCGGCTGCACCCAACGCATCACCGGGGCGCCGCTGGCGGAAGTGGCTGGTTTTAGAATCGAATAGTCCGGCAGAAAGCCGGAATACTGGTCAGGTTGTGTGGTGGAACTGGAGCACCCAACCAACAGCAGGCCGGTGCTGACGGCAAAACTGGCAAGTAACTGTCTAGTCATCCTTGAAGCTCCTAGAGGCTGAAACAACCGGTACGCACCGGCGAGCACTGCTTGGCGGTTTGAGCCTAGACGATAAAAATGACAGCGTTCGCTCACCGTTTAGCGCCCGCACTCGGTGGCAAAACCTGGGGCCGCGCCGCTATCATCCGCGGCACATCAAGAGGACACACCATGCTCAACGGCCTGTGGCTGAGCTTTTTTATCGTCGGCGCCATTGCCGCCTTGTCGCAGTGGCTGGTTGCCGGCAACGCGGGTGTATTTGCCGCCATGGTCGAAAGCCTGTTTGCCATGGCCAAGCTGTCGGTAGAGGTAATGGTGCTGCTGTTTGGCACCCTGACCCTGTGGCTGGGCTTCCTGCGGATTGCCGAAAAAGCCGGCATCGTCGATTGGCTGGCCAAGGTGCTGGCCCCGCTGTTTCACCGCCTGATGCCGGAGGTGCCGCCTGGCCACCCGGCGCTGGGGCTGATCACCATGAACTTCGCTGCCAATGCCCTGGGCCTGGACAACGCCGCCACGCCCATCGGCCTCAAGGCCATGCGCTCGCTGCAAGAACTCAACCCCAGCAGCACCACCGCCAGCAATGCGCAGATTCTGTTTCTGGTGCTTAACGCCTCGTCGCTGACCCTGCTGCCGGTAAGCATCTTTATGTACCGCGCGCAGCAAGGCGCGCTCGACCCCACCCTGGTGTTCCTGCCGATCCTGCTGGCCACCAGCGCCTCCACCCTGGTTGGCCTGCTGGCGGTGGCCGTGATGCAACGCCTGCGCCTGTGGGACCCGGTGGTGCTGGCCTACCTGATTCCCGGTGCCCTGCTACTGGGCGGGTTTATGGCGCTGCTGGCCGGGCTGTCGGCGACGGCGTTGGCCAGCCTCTCCTCGCTGCTGGGCAATGTCACCCTGTTTGGCCTGATCCTGCTCTTCTTGCTGATCGGCGCCGTGCGCAAGGTGCCGGTGTATGAAACCTTCGTCGACGGTGCCAAGGAAGGGTTCGACGTGGCCAAAAGCCTGTTGCCCTACCTGGTGGCGATGCTGTGTGCCGTTGGCGTACTGCGTGCGTCGGGGGCACTGGAGTTTGGCCTGGACGGCATTCGCTGGCTGGTCGAGCAACTGGGCTGGGATAACCGCTTTGTCGATGCCTTGCCCACCGCCCTGGTCAAACCGTTTTCCGGCAGCGCCGCACGGGCGATGCTGATCGAAACCATGCAGAGCCACGGCGTAGACAGCTTCCCTGCGTTAGTCGCGGCCACTATTCAAGGCAGTACGGAAACCACCTTCTATGTGCTGGCGGTGTACTTCGGCGCCGTGGGCATTCAGCGTGCGCGGCATGCAGTGGGTTGTGCGTTGCTGGCAGACCTGGCCGGGGTGATAGCCGCCATCTTCGTCTGCTACTGGTTCTTCGGCTGAAACCTACTGCGCTCGGCCATGCGGCGTTGAAAACCGGTTCAAAATGCTCATTGGCTACAGCCAACTGCGCTTTTTCACCGGTTTTCGCCTTGCCTGACCTTCGCTCGCTACGGTTTCTCTATACAGATAGATTCCCCGTGCAGCCTTTGCAGCACTGACTAGACTCAGCGAACCCCCTTGGTATTTCTGGAGTTCGCCATGTTTTTGCGTTCCGTGAGTGTGGGCCTGCGTAATTTCATCGGCTTTGGCGCACTGACCCTGTGCCTGCTGATCACCGGCGGCGTGGCGTTGAGCGAGCTGTCCAGCCTGAAGGGCAATTTGCTGGAAGTAAAAGACGTGTGGATGGGCGGCCTGGACCTGATGGCCAAGATCAAATCCGACCGCCAGCTGATGCGCCTGAATGAAAACGAGCTGGTCGCCAAGCCCAGCGAACTAAGCACCATGAGTGCAGAAATCCGCAGCATCGAGCAGCGGGTGCGCGGCTACGACAAGGACTACGAAGGCACCATCATCCTCGACGAGGACCGCCGGCTCTTCGGTGCCTACCAAGAAAAAAGCGCCGCCTACGAAAAAAGCCTGGATGCCGTGCTCGCGGCCCTGGGTAGCGGCGACGTCCCGGACGCGCTGAGCAGCCAGACCCAGCGCGATTTCGACGCATTGATCACCAACCTCGATGCGCTGATCGCCCTCAACAACCGCGGCGCCGCCGACGCCGGCAAGCGCGCCGAAGCCAGCGCCAACAACGCCACCATTACCTTTAGCGTGATTCTGCTGGCGTCGGTGATTTTCACCGTGTTCGCCGCCATCTTGCTTAGCCGCAGCATTACCCGCCCCCTGGCCATGCTCGCCGCCTCGGCCGAACGCATCGCTGCTGGCGACCTGACCCAGCCGGTGTCCGCCGAAGGCGCCGACGAAGTGACCCAGGTGCAACGCTCTCTTGGCGGCATGCAAGGCACTCTGCGTGAAACCCTGCTGAATATTCAGAACTCCGCCACCCAACTGGCCTCGGCCGCCGAGCAATTGCACGCCGTGACGGATGACTCCTCGCGCGGCATTACCCGGCAGAACGACGAAATCCAGATGGCGGCCACCGCTGTTACCGAGATGTCGGCAGCCGTGGATGAAGTGGCGCGCAACGCCAACCACACCTCCGACTCCTCCCGCGAAGCCCAGGAAACCGCCCAGGCCGGCCGCGAGCAGGTGAGCAGTACGCGCACCACCATCGAACAGCTGACCGAACGCCTGAGCATCACCTCCACCACCATCGCCACCCTGGCCGACGAAGCCATCGCCATTGGCCGCGTGCTGGAAGTGATCCGCACCATTGCCGAACAGACCAACCTGCTGGCCCTGAACGCCGCCATCGAGGCCGCGCGGGCGGGCGACCAGGGTCGTGGCTTTGCCGTGGTGGCCGACGAGGTTCGCGCCCTGGCGCAGCGCACGCAAACCAGTACGCAGGAAATCGAGCGGATGATCAGCGCCATCCAGAACGCCAGCCAGCAGTCGGTGAGCGCCATGGCGCAGAGCAGCGAATACGCCAACCGCAGCCAGGTGATGGCCAGCCAAGCCGATAGCGCATTGGTGTTGATTGCCGAGCGGGTCAACCAGATCAACGACATGAACCTGGTAATCGCCAGCGCCGCCGAAGAGCAAGCCAGCGTGGCGCGCGAGGTCGATAGAAACCTGGTGGCCATCCGCGACATCGCCGAGCAGAACGCCACGGGGGCCCATGAAACCTCGGTGGCCAGCGATCAATTGGCCAAGCTGGCCAGTGATTTGAATGGGATGGTGCAACGGTTTAGGTTGTAGCAGCGCCACTACGCGGCGCGGCGTCTGATAACCCAGTTTGCCCCCGCAGTCTGGATTCCCGCCTTCGCGGCGGTCCGCCGATGCGGGATGACGGTGATAGTCAAGAAACCACCGGCAATCCGCAACGGCGGGCCCCCGCGAAGGCGGGCATCCAGAAT
>JBCECW010000025.1:13337-15133 GCA_039207785.1 Pseudomonas sp.
CCGGCGGCGGGGGCGGCCCCCTCGGCGCTACGGCTGTTACCAAAAAAACACCGCGCCATTCCCCACGCGCCGCACCGCCGCGAAGGCGGGAATCCAGAATATGGACGTGAACAGAGAACCTATCCGGCCAACTCGTTCCACAAGTCCAACCAGCGCGGGTTGCGTGCCTCAATCAATTTCAGCTTCCACTCCCGCCGCCATTTCTTAAGCTGCTTTTCTCGCGTGATCGCGCTCGGCATGTCCTCGTGAACCTCGTAATACACCAACGTGTGGATGCCGTATCGGCGGGTGAAGCCTGGCGCGCTGTCGTTGCGATGCTGCCAGATGCGTTGGATAAGGTTGGAGGTTACGCCGATATAGAGGGTGCCGTTTTTATGGCTGGCGAGGATGTAGACCGCAGGAATCCTTTCCATGGTGCCGTCCGAGGCGGTGAGGGGTGGGCAGAGGCTAAGGATGCGGATTGGCGGTGGGTATCACCTGGGTCTTTGTATAAACCAGAAGATTCTGGATTCCCGCATGCGCGGGAATGACGGAGTTAAGGCAGCAAGCACCGTCGTCCCGCATCGGCGCAACAACGCTTTGCTCACGACTCTGGATTCCCGCCTTTGCGGCGGGCCGCCGATGCGCAATGACGGTGGAATATCGGCAACCATCGTCGTCCCCGCGCAGGCGGGGATCCAGAATTTCGGATTGATCGGTGGTTAACGCGACAAACCAATGAGTTAAGGCGTCACCTCAAACCGCAGTACCCCAATCACCTGCCCATCCTCGGTCAGCACCCGCACTTCCCAATCCCCCGCTACGTCCTGGGGGAAGTTCTGTTTATGGGTCCAGGAGCGGTAGCCCTTGCTGCGCCCGCCGCTGATATCCAGGGCGATGCGGTCCATGTCTTCACCGTTGTGGCGCCACACATGGTAGATGCGCTCGGCCAAGCCACGCGGTGCGTTGATGGCGGTGTAGGCGTACAGCCCTTTGCTGCGCAAATCGGTGGCGGTCATGGTGCTCAGGCTTTCGCCGGGCGAACGGTTGAAGTCGTCCAGTTCGGTGGTCACCGCCACTTCGGTCAGCCACAAGGTGGCCGGCGGCACCCAGGAACGCAGCAACCAGCCCACCCCGCCAAGCGCCAGGGTCAACACGATCAGCGCCAGGCCCCGCCACCAGCGCTGCACCGGAAAGGTCACCAGCAAGCTGGGGAACGACAGCGCCACGGCAATACCCAGCGCCAGCTTGTAACTCTGGGCGGTGGTCAGGTGCAGGATGATCGGCAACGCCGTCAGCAGGGCGGCAAATAGGGTCAGCGTATGCATCGCCAGGTACAGCCAGCGGCGCGGGGCCAGCCATTTGTTGTAGATCGGGTCGATGATGGTCACCAGCCCGGCACAGGCCAACAGGCCGGTAAACATCAGCTGGCCGCTGTTCCAGGTGGTGGTGATAAGAAAAAACGGCAGCACGAAAAACAGGCTTTCCTGGTGGATCATCTGGGTCAGATAACGCACCAGCGCCGGCGGCAGCTCGCGTTTGAACACGCGTGCAAAGATCCGCCCAAATACGCTTTCCAGGGTCAACCACAGCCAGCTCACCAGCAGGAGCACGGCAATCGGCGTGGCCAGGCGCGCCTGGCGGTCCACCAACATAAAGCTGCAGGCACCGGAGATAAAACCAAAGGCCGCCACCACGCCCGGGTAGCGTTGCAGCAAAGCAATCAGCGCCAGGGCGCGGTTTTTCCAGATCAGCATCACGGTGGCAGGTCGGCAGCTCAATAAACGAGGTGCGCAGGATACGGGTGAGCCTCTGTG
>JBCECW010000026.1:0-15063 GCA_039207785.1 Pseudomonas sp.
GTCGTGGGGTATTGGAACTGGTGCGTGAAGAGAAGCTGCTGGACGACGCCAGCCTGGCGGAAATCCTGCGCCCGGAAAATATGATTGCCCCGCGTCTGGTACCGCTTAAAGCCAGCGCGTAAACCTCCGAGTTACCTGTCACCAGGCATTGGGGCCACTCATCCCAAGCCCTTCAAGGAGATCAGCGCAAGCTGATCTCCTTTTTTTATGGAACCGGGTTGGGGCAGCCCTCTCCCCCCGCCCTCTCCCGCAAGCGGGCGAGGGAGCCAGACCGAGAAACCGGCTAGATCGAAGATGGATTCCCCTCTCCCGCTTGCGGGAGAGGGGCTAGGGGAGAGGGCAGCAGGCGCCGCCACTCTCCCCTAAAACACCGACCACCCAATCCGCTGACTCAACAACTCCAGCGCCGCCATCCCCACCAGCGAATTACCCGCCGCGTTCAACTCCGGCGACCACACGCACACCGTAAAACGCCCCGGCACCACCGCCACAATGCCGCCGCCCACACCACTCTTGCCCGGCAGCCCGACGCGGTAGGCAAAGTTGCCCGCCTCGTCATACAGGCCACTGGTAGCCATGATCGAGTTCACCTGCTGGGTTTGCCGCGCGCTCAAAATCTGCTCGCCGCTGTGTTTGCAAAAGCCGTCATTGGCCAGGAAACAGAAGGCCCGCGCCAGGTCCACGCAACTCATGCGCAAGGCGCAGTGGCTGAAGTAGCTGCGCAGCACCGCCTCCACATCGTTATGGAAGTTGCCGAACGACTGCATCAGGTAGGCCATGGCGGCGTTGCGGGCGCGGTGCTGGTATTCGGATTCCGCCACATGGCGGTCCACCGTCACCGCGCCATTGCCCGACAGCCGCCGGACAAAATCGCGCATCGACAGCACCGGCGCGGCAAAGCGCGACTGGTTGATATCGCAGATCACCAGCGCGCCGGCGTTGATAAACGGGTTACGCGGGATGCCGCGCTCGAACTCCAGCTGCACCAAAGAGTTGAATGGCTGCCCGGACGGCTCATGGCCCAGGCGCTCCCAGATGGCCTCGCCGGAATGCTCGATGGCCTGCACCAGGCTGAAGACCTTGGAAATGCTTTGCACCGAGAAGGGCGTGTCGGCATCGCCGGCGGTAAATACCTGGCCGTCATTGCCATACACGGCAATACCCAATTGCGCCGCCGGCACCTCGGCCAGCGCCGGGATATAGCTGGCCACTTTGCCCTGGCCAAGCAATGGGCGAACTTCGGCGAGAATTTCAGACAACAGCGCTTGCATAAAGGGGCTCCCTGGCAACCTTGCTCTAGACGCAGCGCGCGCCGCGCAAAGCACAGAGCGTGGTCGCCATCACGTTCTTGCGCTTGTCGTAACTGAATGTTTCGCAGGATACTCGCCACGGGCATGGCTACATGCCCACCTCCACGGACGATGTCACTAAAAGGAATTAAGCATGGCGAAGCTACGTAGCCCTGGGCAAAAACGTAAATTGTGGATCCGCGTCAGCATGGTCGTGCTGGCCGTACTGGGCCTGACTGCGGCCTACTTCATCAAAGGGCCGGCGCAAGTCGCCGCCATCCAGCTGGCCAAACACCACAACAGCGCACAGGCCACCGTTGCCTCGCTCGACCAGGCCGAAGAGGAATACCGCGGCCGTAAAGGGCGCAAGAAAACCCGCATCGTCTACTCGGTCAGTTACAGCTACGAGATCAACGGCCAACGCTACGAGCAACAGCAGGCCATCACTGCCGGCGAGTACGACGCGCTGGAAGGGCAACAAAACGTAGACGTCTGGTACGCCGAAGGCAAACCGGAGGCGGCCAAGCCGCAACTGCTGGTCGAGCACCTGGCCAACGAACCCGGCGGCGACCGGGTATTCGACGCCGCCACCTGGTTTATCCCGCTGGTGGTGATCCTGAATCTGGTGCTGACCTTTCTCTTTGGCCGCGAACCCAAAGGCAAGCTGCCGGAAGGTTTCTACTCGGAAAACAGCTGGCTGGACGTGGAAGACGACCGCCTGATCGTGCTCGACGGCACCACGGTATTGTCGATGAGCTTCGACAAGAAGCACCGCGATGAGGTGCAGGAGATCTACCAGCGTGGCCTGCAGAGCGGCCGCTACCTGGAAGAGCTGCTGGCCAAGGTGGAAACCAAACGCACCCTGGTGGACCTCAACACCGTCAGCAAAATGACCAGCGAGCATTACGACGACGTAATCCGCCTGACCTACAGCGTCGATGGCAAGGAAGACAGCCTGAGCCTGGAATTCCTCAGCGCCACGGTCAAAGCCCACGCCCTGCAGCGCATTGCCCGCGCGTTGCCGGCCAACCTGAATATGAGCGTGGAAAAACTTACCCGCCTGCAGGCCGCGCGTGTGCCGCTGGTGGTGGCCTTGCTCAGCATCGGCGGCGCCTATTACTTCCTCGACCATATCTGGGTAGTTGGCCTGCTCGGCTTGCTCGCGCTGTATGGCCTGAAAGTCGGCCTGGCGCGGCTGATCGATCCGACTATTACCACTCGCTTTTCGGCGGACGCCGTGCCGAGCAAGCTGGTGGTTAACGGCTGAGGTTTGAGCACTCGAGGCAGTCACCGGCTGCCTCGATTTTGCTAATTGCCTCGGGAGTTAGTTTTTTTCCTCGGCCCAGCTACTGTATAAAGCCACCCCCACTTGCGCCGAGGAGAGCCAGCCCATGGAAGAAGTTATCGACGAGCTACGTGAGCTCAACGAAAAGGTCCCGGTGCCGCTCGAGCTGCCGGACGAAGAATTGCTGGTGGAGATTGAAGAGCAACTGCTGATCAGCATTCCCTTCGAATTCCGCGAATTTCTACTCAAGGTCAGCGACGTGGTGTACGGGCGCCTGGAGCCGGTCACCGTCACGGACCCGCAATCGCACACCTACCTGCCTGAAGTGGCCTCGGTGGCCTGGTCCCTCGGCCTGCCACGCGAACTGATCCCGCTCTGCGAAGACAACGGCAACTACTACTGCGTGGAACTCGACGGCACCGTGCTGCTCTGGGACGGCGACGAAGAAGACCTGACCGACGAAAGCTGGGATTCGGTATGGAAGTGGGCGCGTGAGGTGTGGCTGGAAAGCTGAGGCAAGCCTGGTGCGCGGAGCGCACCCTACGACACCACGTCGAACCGAATTCACCACGTTTACGCCGAAACCGTAGGGTGCGCTCCGCGCACCGTTAATGCGAATCCCCGCTGCGCTGCTCCAGGGTTTCCAGCAAGGCGATCTGCATCCGAGTATGCACACGGATCAACCAGCGCCATAGCAAGGCGCTGATGCCCGCCGCCAGCAGGGCGATCAACAGCAACAGTTCCAGCGTCGGCAGGATGCTCGCCGACAGCGCCATCAGCAGCAGCATGATCAGCACCAGCGACAACGCTGGAATCAACTCCGCCACCACCTTGCGCACCCGCGCCGTATGCCGGCCGGCCATCTCCGCCTTTACGCCCATCTCGGCCAGCAGCATCGACAGCGCCTTGAGCTTGCGGTACGCGGCGATCAGGAATGGCAACGACACCAGCAACGCCGCGCCCCAGATCAGGCCCTTCTGCACATTCTCGGCCTGCACCCAGTCCACCAGGTACAAGGCCAGGCGGTCGGCAAAGAAGGCGCTGACAAAGAAGATCGCCACCACCAGGGCCAGGTTGACCCCCACCTGCAACAGAATCCGCCGGATCATCGCCGCCAGCAGCGCCCCTTCGCCTTGCGGCTGAATGCTGCGCAGCCATTCACCGTACATGCCGAATACACGCGCCACGGGCGTGGGCACTACATTGGCGAGCTTGTTCGACAGCGGGTCGGCGGCACGAATCAGGTAAGGCGTCAGCAAGGTAGTGAGTACCGAAACCGCCACCGCCACCGGATAGAGAAAGTCGCTGGTGACCTGCAGGCTGATGCCCAGGGCGGCGATGATAAAAGAGAACTCGCCAATCTGGGACAAGCCCATGCCCACGCGCAAAGCGGTGCGCCCATCGTTGCCGGCAATCACGCTGCCGATGCTGCACGACAGCACCTTGCCCACCACCACGGCAATGGTGATCACCACGATCGGCCAGGCGTATTCCACCAGCACGGCCGGGTCGATCATCAGGCCGATGGCAACAAAGAAAATCGCGCTGAACAGGTCACGCACCGGCTCCACCAGCCGCTCGATCTGCGCCAGTTGCCGCGACTCGGCCATGATCGCGCCAATCAGGAAGGCGCCAAGCACCATGCTGTATTCCAGCTTGACCACCAGCAGGCAGAAGCCAAAGCACAGGCCCAGCACGGTCACCAGCAGCATCTCGTTGCTTTCGAACTTGGCCACGTAGGCCAGCAGGCGCGGCACCAGCAGAATGCCGATCACCAGCGCCACCACCATAAACAGGCTGAGCTTGCCGACGGTGGCAAACACCTCGCCGGCCTCCACGCTGCCGCTCAGGGCGATGCCCGACAGCAGGGCGATAATGCCGATGCCGAGGATGTCTTCAACAATCAGCACACCGAAGATCAACTGCGCAAAGCGTTCGTTTTTCATCTTCAGGTCGCCCAACGCCTTGACGATGATGGTGGTGGACGAGATGGCCAGGATGGCGCCGAGGAACAGCGAGTCCATGGTGCTCCAGCCGAAATAGCGGCCGATCTCGAAGCCGAGCCAAATCATCAGCACGATTTCCAGGAACGCCGCGATAAACGCCGTAGCACCGACCTTGAACAGTTTGCGCAAACTGAATTCCAGGCCTAGGCAGAACATCAGGAAGATCACCCCGAGCTCGGCCAGGGTCTTGATGGTTTGTTCGTCGTGGATCAGGCCGAAGGGCGGGGTGTGCGGGCCGATGATAAAGCCGGCGACGATATAGCCCAGCACCACCGGCTGCTTGAAGCGATGAAAGAGGATGGTGACGATGCCCGCCACCAACATGATCACGGCCAGGTCCTGAATAAAGCTGATGGCGTGCATGGCGTCGGACTCCTTCTCACCGCCGTGAATTGTAGGAAAGGTCCGACGATATCACCGCCACCCAGGGGCTCTGGGTGGGGGCAATAGAATGAAACATTTCAGGGGGGAGCGGTGCAGGGCTGACGATTCTGGATCCCCGCCTGCGCGGGGATGACGAGTGTCTTTGCGAATACCGCCGTCATCCCCGCGAAAGCGGGGACCCAGAATTTAGAAGCTGTCGCCAAAGGAGGATTTATACCCGCGCCGCGCTCTGAACCCCTTCCAGATCCAGCAGGTTAAGCAGGAAATTGCCGAAGTAGGTCAGGTCCTGCTCCATAGCCGTTCGCGCCGCCTTGCCGTCGCCGGCACGCAGGGCGGTGAGGGCATCGTCATGGAAGTCATTCAGGCGCAGCGACAGGTCCGCCTCGGTAAACAGCCGGTTGAAAAACGGCCCCACCTGCAGCCACAGGCTCTCGATCTGGCGCAGCAGAATCGGATTGCCGCAGGCGCTGTAGAGGGTCAGGTGGAATTGGCTGTTGTCGGTCAGGTAGCCCTGCACGTCGCGACGCTCCAGGGCGCCCTCCATCCGCTCGACGCAGCCTTCAAGAATGGCCATGTCGGCGGCCGTCAGCTGGCTGGCGGCGGTTTCCACGGCCAGCCCTTCGAGGGCCAGGCGCACCTGGAAAATATGCAGAAAGCGTTCGCGGGTCATGGCCGGTACGCGCAAGGAGCGCTGCGGCTCGCCTTCCAGTGCGCCCTCGGCCACCAGGCGCTGCAAGGCGGCGCGCACGGGCATGGGGCTGGTGCCCAGGGCACTGGCAAGGTCACGAATCTTCAGGCGTTCGCCTGGTTTGAATTGTCCGGCTAACAGGCCGGCGCGTAATTGCTGGTAGAGCAAGTCTTGGAGGTTCTCGGCCATGGCGTGTCTCACTCGGCCGCAACCGGCGGGGCCGGCAGTTGGTTCAGGGTCAGGCTGCATTCGTGGTTCATGGGGTATTCCTGTTGTGGGTGTAAGTGACAGAGCCGCCACCATAGCGTCTTCTGTGATCACAAACATTAGAAAAAGTAGGGGAATTGCGCAATATCGCTGTCACTTGACACAACTGTGATCACAAACCAGCATGTGCAAAAAATTGAACGAGTGCTTTCCATGACCGCCAGTGGCATCAGTGACCGCGCAATTGCCCAGTTTGCCGCCCAGGAACGGGCGCAATTTCTGGCCAACAATCCCAACTCCGTGGCCTTGGCCGAGCGCGCTCGCGGCTCGTTGTTTGGCGGCGTGCCGATGCACTGGATGAGCGATTGGTCGACGCCCTCGCCGCTGTTTGTCAGCCGCGCTCAAGGCGCGCGCTTCTACGATGTAGACGGCCATGAGTATGTGGACTTCTGCCTGGGCGACACCGGCAGCATGTTCGGCCACTCACCCGCGCCCATCGCCCGCGCCCTGGCCAAGCAAGGCGCCAATGGCCTGACCACCATGCTCCCCGGCGAAGATGCTGTGGTGGTGGGCGAGTTGCTCGCCGAGCGCTTCGGCCTGCCCTATTGGCAAGTGGCGACCACCGCTACCGATGCCAACCGCTTTGTAGTGCGCTGGGCCCGCGCCATTACCCAGCGCAGCACCCTGCTGGTATTCGACGGCTGCTACCACGGCACCGTGGATGATGTGATGGTGCGCTGCCAGGACGGTCGCACCGTGCATCGCCCGGGCCTGCTGGGCCAGGCCTATGACCTCACCGAACATAGCCGCAGCGTGCCCTTCAATGACCTGGCCGCCCTGGAAGCGGCCTTAAAAACCGAAGACGTCGCCGCCGTGCTGTGCGAGCCGGCCATGACCAATATCGGCATGGTGCTGCCGGCGCCGGGCTATCTGGCAAAACTGCGCGAGCTGACCCGCCGCTACGGTACCCTGCTGATCATCGACGAAACCCACACCATTTCCACCGGCCCCGGCGGCTGCACCCGCGAGTGGGACCTGCAACCCGATTTCATCACCCTGGGCAAACCCATCGCCGGCGGCGTGCCGTGCTCGGTCTATGGCTGCACCGCCGAGATGGCCCAGGCCATGGTCCAGGCTCGCCAGCGCGCCAGCAGCCATGGCCAGGCCCACGGCCATAGCGGCATGGGCACCACGCTGTCGGCCAATGCCCTGGCCATGCACTGCATGCGCGTCAATCTGGAAGAAGTGATGACCGCGGCGGCCTACGCCCATATGTTGCCGCTGGCCGAGCGCCTGGCCTCTGGCTTTGCCGCCTTGATCGCCAAGCATCAGCTGGCCTGGTCGGTTACCCAGTTGGGGGCGCGCTGCGAATTCCAGTTCTGCACGCGCTTGCCAGCCACCGGCGCCGAGGCCGAAGCGGCATTCCACGACGAGCTGCAAATGGCCCTGCACCTGTACCTGATCAACCGCGGCATTCTGATCACGCCGTTCCACAATATGACCCTGTGCTGCCCGGCCACCACGGCCGCCGATGTCGACCGCCTGCTGGCCACCCTCGACCAGGCCCTGACTGAACTGCTGGCTATCCCCGGCGCCCGAGAAGCGAGCCGGTAACCACCATGAACTTTGCCGATATCCAGGAAGCCCAGGACTTTCTCGCCGCCAACCCCGAGGCGCGGAGCATCGAGCTGTTTATCATCGACAGCAACGGCGTGCCGCGCGGCAAGCTGCTGCACCGCGATGAACTGCTGGCCATGTACGCCAACGGTAGGCCGCTGCCGAGCACCATCCTCGGCCTCACCATCAACGGCGACGACGTGGAAGACACCGGCCTGGTCTGGGAAGTGGGCGATGCCGACTGCTGGACCTACCCCCTGCCCGGCAGCCTGACCCTGCAACCCTGGCGCGAACGGCCCACCGGCCAGGTGCAGGTGAGCATGCACCCGCAGCAAGGCTTGCCGGCGACGGTGGCAGACCCTCGGCATGTGCTGGTCAAGGTGATCGACAGCCTGAAAGCCGACGGCTACCACCCGGTGATGGCGGTGGAGCTGGAGTTCTACCTGCTCGATCGCCAGCGCGACGAACAAGGCCGCCCCCTGCCCGCTCGCCAGGCCAACGGCGCCCGCCCGCATGCCACCCAGGTGTATGGCGTGTACGAGCTGGAGCAGTTGCAGCCGTTTCTTAACGACCTGTACGACGCCTGCGAAGCCCAGGGCTTGCCGGCACGCACGGCGATTTCCGAATACGCCCCCGGGCAGGTGGAAATCACCCTCGAACATCGCTTCGATGCCCTACAAGCCATCGACGAAGGCGTGCGTTACAAGCGTCTGGTCAAAGGCGTGGCCAACAAGCACGGGCTGCAGGCCTGCTTTATGGCCAAGCCCTTTGGCGACCTGGCCGGCACCGGCATGCATATGCACGTTAGCCTGGCCGATGCCCAGGGCAATAACCTCTACGCCAGCGAAGACCCGGCCGGCACGCCACTGCTGCGCCAGTCCATCGCCGGCATGATGAGCACCCTGCTGGATTCGCTGGCGCTGTTCTGCCCCAACGCCAACTCGTTCCGCCGCTTCCAGGCCAATAGCTATGCGCCGCTGGCGCTGACCTGGGGCATCAATAACCGCACTGTGTCGCTGCGTGTACCCGGCGGCCCGGCGGCGAGCCGGCATATCGAACACCGGATCTGCGGTGCCGATGCCAACCCGTATTTGGCGGCGGCGGCGATTCTCGCGGGTATTCAGCACGGTATTCGCCAGCAGCTGGACCCCGGCGCGCCAATCACGGGCAATGGTTATGCACAGGCCACGGAGTTTTTGCCGACCGACTGGCTAACGGCGCTCAATGCGCTGGAGCGTTCGGAGTGGGGCAAAGAGGCCTTTGGCGAGGCTTATCTAGAGATCTACCTGGCGATAAAAAGAGACGAATATCGACAATTTATGGGCGAAGTAGGCGAACAGGATTGGCGCTGGTATTTGGTGCATGCCTAAGTAGCGCTGGAAACAGCTGCTACGTTTAGTGAACCGTTTCTGGAGTGGATGTATGCGGTCCTTGTTGTTGCTGATGGCGCTGCTGATGGTTGGCCAGGTACAGGCCGAAACGCTGCGCGTCGGCATTGAGAGCCACGACTATATGCCGTACTTCCGCGCCCAACCTGGGCAGCCGGTGGAAGGCTATGCCGTGGAGCTGCTGCAACGCTTTGCCACCGACCAGGGCATGACCCTGGAGTTGTTGCCGCGCCCGCTTAACCGCCTGCACCACGACCTGCTCAATACCCAGAGCCTGGATATGATTTTCCCCGACAACCCGCAATGGTCGCGCGCGCTCAAAGGCGACCGGCGCCTGCATTACAGCCATGCCGCCATCAATGTGGTGGACGCCAGCCTGGTGCTGCATGAGCGCGTGGGCATGGGGCCGAAGGCGGTGAAAAAACTCGGCACCGTACGCGGCTTTACTCCGCAAGCCTGGTCGGCAAGCGTGGAAAGCGGCTCTGTGCAATTGCTCGAAGCCAACGATATTGCCGGCCTGATTCGCATGGCCCTGCGCGGGCGCATTGATGCGGTGTATGCCAACCCGGAAGTGGTGCGCCTGCAACTGCAGAAGATGGGCGAAGACAGCAACCGCCTGCTGGCCGACCCCAGCCTGCCGTTGGCACGCACCAGTTACCACGTCAGTACCGTCAACCAGCCGCAGTTGCTGCAACGCTTCAACCGCTTTCTTGAACAACACGCCGGTGAACTGGCCGCCCTGCGCCAGCAATACGGCCTGGCCTGCAGCGCCAGCGACCTCAGCGAAGAACTGCCGGCCTGTCGCGCCCGCAGCATGGCCAATACCCGCTAAACCGCTCGCCACTACGCTTATTTTTCTCCCGCCACTGGCGCCCCGGCCCGTGACGCGCTATTGCTTTGCATCGTTCCAATAGCCAATGGCAAACAGTGCCAGGCGCTGCCGTCCGCTAAGGTCGGCCAATCTCCTCTGCAAAGCCAAGCGAGTCGACCATGGAACCCGGAAACTCCCAGCTGACGATGACGGTGCTGATGACCCCTGACATGGCCAACTTCTCAGGCAATGTGCACGGCGGCACCCTGCTCAAATACCTTGATGAAGTGGCCTTTGCCTGCGCCAGCCGCTATGCCGGCACCTACGTGGTGACCTTGTCGGTGGACCAGGTGATCTTTCGCGAGCCGGTGCATGTGGGCGAGCTGGTGACCTTTCTGGCCTCGGTGAATTTCACCGGCCGTACCTCGATGGAAATCGGCGTGAAGGTGGTTACGGAAAATATTCGGGAACGCTCGGTGCGCCATACCAACAGCTGCTTTTTCACCATGGTGGCGGTAGGCGACGACGGCAAACCCACGGTGGTGCAACCGCTGGAGCCAGCAACAGCCGACGAGAAACGGCGCTTTAAACAGGCCCAGCAGCGCCGGCAGATTCGCCAGGAACTGGAGCAGCGTTACCAGGAGATGCGCTCCGAGGCGTTGTAAGCGCTAGAAAACATCGCGGCTGACGCCGCGATTCGCTTACATCTTGTTTAACTCTCGCGGATATAGAACAACCTAATTGACACGTTCGCTGCGATAGACTGTGCCCGCATCGCGTTTTACCGCTTCGGTATGCTGACGGCCCCGGCCGCCCGCTGAGCTGTCTCCCCTCCTGCTCAGCCTCCGGCAGCGCGATGCTCCAGACTGGCCCACACTGCATGCATTGCGGCCAGCCCATCGCGCAAGACTCGGGAGATTCCATGGTTCACCACACCCCTCTGATTGCCGCCCTGGCCACCGGCTTTGTGCTGGCCTTTGTGCTTGGCACCGTCGCCAACCGCCTGCGTTTGTCCCCCCTGGTCGGCTACCTGCTGGCCGGCGTGCTGGTGGGCCCGTTTACCCCGGGCTTTGTCGCCGACAAGGATTTATCCAACGAACTTTCCGAAATCGGCGTAATTCTGCTGATGTTCGGCGTCGGCCTGCACTTCTCCCTCAAAGACCTGATGTCGGTGAAAAACATCGCCATCCCAGGCGCCTTGGTGCAGATCGGCGCGGCCACGCTGATGGGCATGGGCTTGTCCTGGCTGATGGGCTGGTCGTGGGGCGCCGGCCTGATCTTTGGCCTGGCACTGTCGGTGGCCAGTACCGTGGTGCTGCTGCGGGCATTGGAGCAGCGGCAACTGATTGATAGCCGCCGCGGCAAGATTGCCGTGGGCTGGCTGATTGTCGAAGACCTGGTGATGGTTCTGGCGCTGGTGCTGATACCGGCGCTGGCCGGTGTGCTCGGCGGCAATGATGCCGCGCCGAGCGAGGGTATCTGGCTGCAACTGGGCACCACCCTGGCCAAGGTGGCGGCCTTTGTCGCGCTGATGATCGTGGTGGGCGGCAAGATTATTCCCTGGCTGCTGGAAAAAAGCGCCGGCACCGGTTCACGCGAGCTGTTTACCTTGGCCGTGCTGGCCATTGCCATGGGCGTGGCCTACGGCTCGGCGGTGCTATTCGGGGTGTCGTTTGCCCTGGGCGAGTTTTTCGCCGGCATGATTCTCAACGAGTCGGAGTACAGCCATAAGGCCGCCGAAGACTCGTTGCCGCTGCGCGATGCCTTTGCCGTGCTGTTCTTTGTCTCGGTGGGCATGCTGTTCAACCCCATGGTGCTGATCACCGAACCGCTGATGGTGCTCGCCACCCTGATAATTATTGTGTTCGGCAAATCGGTGGCGGCGCTGTTGATTGTGCTGGCCTTTGGCAAGCCGCTAAGTACGGCGCTGACCATCTCGGCCAGCCTGGCGCAGATCGGCGAGTTCTCCTTTATCCTCGCCGGCCTGGGCGTGGGCCTGGGGCTGATGCCGGAAAGTGCGCGCGACTACATTCTGGCCGGCGCCATCTTGTCCATCGTTATCAACCCGATGCTGTTCACCCTTATCGACCGGATCCAGCCCTGGCTCGATGCGCGGGAAAACACCGCGCCGGCCGGCACGGTGGAAGAAGTACCGGCCGAAGAATTCCAGCCGATCAGCGAAACCGGCCACGCCATCCTGATCGGCCATGGCCGGGTGGGCAGCCGGATCAGCGCGCGCCTGCAAGCCGAAGGTGTGCCGTTGGTAATCATCGAGGACAACCGCACCCAGGCCCAGGAACTGCGTGAAGTCGGCCATAGCGTGGTGCATGGCAATGCCGCCAGCAGCCGCGTACTGGAGCTGGCCAATGTGGCCCAGGCACGCTGGCTGCTGATCGCCATTCCCAATGGCCTGGAGGCCGGGCAGATCGCCATTCATGCCCGCGCCGCCAACCCGGAACTGGACATTATTGCCCGCGCCCATTTCGACGACGAAGTGGACTACCTGCAAGCCCACGGCGCCGACCTGGTGGTGATGGGCGAGCGCGAAATCGCCCGCATCATGTTCGAACGCCTGGGCTTGCAGGGCGCCGCAGCGACCTGAGCAGGCCGTCTGGCTGGCGCTGTAACGTGACACTGGAGTTGCCCGGGTTTCCCCGAGTAAGCTTGGGCCTCACGTTGGAGCGCCGCCACCATGTTTACCCTGGGCAATATGTTCGTGCTGATGTTGCTAGCTGCCGGCGCTGCTTGGCTCTGGCATGCCCATGGGTTGCGTGAACGCGCCCTGGAACGGGTCAAGCAACACTGCCAGCGCATGGAAGTGATTCTGCTGGACGACAACGTGGCGCTGCGCAAAGTGGCGCTGCTGCCCGACGCCAAAGGCCGTCGGCGCCTGGCCCGGGTCTACGGCTTCGAATTCACCGTCACCGGTGAGCAACGCCACGCCGGCACCATCACGATGTTTGGCCAGCATGTCGGCGGTATCGAGCTGGCGCCCCATCCCTTTGTGGAAAAACCGACACAGATGCACGAACAACCGAGCGTGGTCGGCGATAGCGTGGTGATGGACCACGGCAGCGACTCGGTGATTGATGTGGTGCCCGAGCGGGTCAGCCCCAGGCCCACTACCAGCAATGTCGTGCAGTTGAGTGATTGGCGGCGTAAGCACGATAAATTGCACTAAGCCCCTACCCTCCCCCCCAGCCCCTCTCCCACAAGTGGGCGGGGTGGCTCTTTACTCTGGCAACAGAAAGCGGCGTACGCGCTCGGCGGTGTCTTCCGGTGTTTGCTGCATAAAGCAGTGCCCGCCTGCCACCACCTGCGCGTGTACATGGCTATTCAACCCCGTGACTCGGGCAACGGCCTTGGCCACAAAGGGGTAGCTATGCTGGCCGTGAAGGATTTCTGTTGGGGTAACGATCTTGTTCAGCGAACTCCATAACCGCCGTGGGTAAGAGCTGAAGATTTCCGCCTCGCGGCTGGGCCGGCATTTCAGTTCCACGCCGCCTTCCACATCTTTTAACGCATGCTCGACATAGGCATGCAGCGCCGCATCGTCCCAGCCCTTGAACGTGCCCCGGCCATACAAACCGGCATAGGCCGCCGCGCGGTCCGGCCACTGTTTGCGCCGCGCCGCCGACTTGCGCGCCATGGTGTGGCGCCCGTGCAAGCCGAGCACTTCGGAAACTGCCATCACACCAATCATTGCCGGCGGGAACAGAACCGGGTCGAGCAGCACTGCGCGCTGAAATAACTGCGGGTGTTTGGCCAGGATCAAGCTGCTGAGTACGCCGCCAAAGCTATGGCCCAAGGCATAGCGCGGCACATCGCCAAACACCCCGCGCCCGGCCTCGAACGCCTCCACCGCCAACTCGGCGCTGCGGTTCCAGCCATGGAAACGACCGCCGTGATCGCTGTCGCCATGGCCCTGGATATCGCACAGCCACAAATCGAAATCCGCCGCCAAATGCTTGAGCATCGGCTCATAGGTGCGCCCGCAAAACCCATTGCCATGGAGAAAATGCAGCACGGGTTTGCCGCTGGGCTTGCTGTGCCAGCCACGCAAGGTGAAATTGGCGGAAGTGGCGTGGGACCAGGGGAGGAGAGTGAAGTCGGGCATGGCGGTGGGCTCGAAAACGCGAGCGCGGGAGTTTAGCGCTGTCGGTCCACCGGTTAAAAGCGTGGCAACAACCGTTCACCGACGACCAAACAGATGATTTTGTTGTACAGAACATGGTACAAAGTCGGCATTATTTACCGTCTCAACAACCTCGGGCATCGAAAAAGGTGTTTTCAGCCCCTGGATAAAACCACCCATCAAGCAATGCTTGTGGGTTCTGCAAGAAACCTCACTCTGGGTAGCGCCCCGGAAGGATTGAGAGCGATGCACATAATCACGTTTAGCCAGGCACGCGCCGATCTTAAGCAGACCATGGATGATGTTTGCCGGGATCACGAGCCTGCTGTTATCACGCGTCAGCGCGGCGAACCGGTCGTGATGATCTCCCTGGAGGATTACAACGGCATGCGCGAAACCATGTATCTATTGGGATCAACCGCCAACGCCAAACGTCTGCGCTCCTCCATTGATCAACTCCGGGCCGGGAAAACGGATACCAAGGAGCTGATTATTGATGAACACGAAGGCCAAGCAACGCAACAAGACTGAGGCCCGAAGCAGCGTCAGTATTGCGTTCACGTCGGAAGGCTGGGAGGACTACTGCTACTGGAAAGACCAGGACGCCGACATCTTTCGCAGCATCAACTCACTGATCGGCGAATGCTTGCGCAGTCCGTTTAAAGGCATTGGCAAACCCGAACCGCTGAAGGGCGACTTGTCTGGCTTCTGGTCGCGCCGCATTACTCGCGAGCACCGGCTGGTTTATCTGTTCGAAGACGGGACGCTGACGGTCTTGCAGTGTCGCTTTCATTACGACAAGTAGCGCCGCCAACACTGGTCGCTACAACAAGCACCCTGCAAACCCCGCACCCAGTGCTTGCTCATCCTGCGGCTCACTAAAGATCAGCTCCAGCCGCGAATCCTTGCGCCACTCGATGCTTTGCCAATGCAGCGCCTGGCCATCCAGGGCATTGGCCGATAACCAGCCGGCGTTGGTATGCAGCACCAGCTTGGCGCGGCGCCACGGCAGGCTGGCCAGCCACATCTGTACGCGCATCAGCTCGAACTGCTGGCTGGGGTGCCAGCGCCAGCCAATGCTCCAGCCGTCGGCCTGGCCGCCGCTTTGGCAGATGGGTTGAGCGGGATCGAGCCAGACGCTGTTTAGCACCGCGCCGCCCTCGGCGACGCCCAGTTCGCCTGCAGTTGGGCTCGCCTGGGTCTCAACGCCAGGCAGTTGCGCCACGGGTAACGCGCCTTGACTGGTCCAGAAC
>JBCECW010000027.1:0-4473 GCA_039207785.1 Pseudomonas sp.
GGCAAGGGCAAAGGCAACAAGATCATCGGTATTCCCGGTGATCGCGTGGCCAGCCGCGAGGAGTACCTCACCGACCTGGCCGTGCTGCCGGCGGGCGCGACCCTTGTGTTGCAGGCTGGCAAGCGTACTCTGTCCCTGAAGGCCGATGACCTCGAACATTACAAGGGCGAGCGCGGCCGCCGCGGCAACAAATTGCCGCGTGGCTTCCAGCGCGTGGACGGCTTGTTGGTCGAAGACTAAGGCGGGCAGAACAGCGCACTTAGCCGCTTGAAGCGCGCTGTTCGCCACCAAGTTTGCTGTCGCAAGGCTCTATATGGCGGCACGGAAGCACGCCGTAATGGTCACAAGGCTGGAGTCACACGTCGCTTTGACGGATGATAGCCGGCCTTGACCCAGTGTTTGGACCACCAGCGGCCACATGCCGCTACCTGGATGATCTCGATGATTTCGTTGCGAATTCCCTCGCTGCTGTTGCTCAGCAGCGTGTTAACCATGGTGGGCTGTGTTGCCCAGCAACCGGTGACCCTGTACCAGCTGGACAGCGGCAACCCGAAGATGCCCGTCGCCAATAAAGGCGTGGCAGTACTCTTGGGGCCGGTATCGCTGGCCGACTACCTGCAACAACAAACCCTGCTGCAACGCCAGCAGGATGGCAGCCTGACCCCGGCCCCCGAAGCCCGTTGGGCGGGCACCCTGGGCGCCGATATCGACCAGGTGCTGCTGCGCCAACTGGCCTCGCGCCTGGATACCCAGCGTCTGGTGATGGCCCCCGGTGCTGCCGGTTTTGTTCCGGATGTGCAGGTGGAGCTGACCATCAGCCGCATGGACTCCGGCCCCCAGCAACCGGCTGTGCTGGATGCCCAGTGGCGCTTGCTGGACCGTCGCGGCCAGTTGCGCGATAGCCGCCTGATTCATATTGAAGAGCCACACGGTGGCGGTTCGGCCGATCAGGTGCGGGCGCAGAGCGTGATCTTGCGGCGCCTGGCCGAGCAATTGGCCTCGGCAATCAAGCCGTTGTCCGAACAGCCGCTGGCCGAAGAAACCCGCAAACCGGCCCCAGCGCCAGCGCCGGCCAAGACCCCGGAGCCGCCGCAGATTCCCAAGGCCGCGCCGGTGCGCCAGCCAACGGAAGTGTTCCGCTTCTGATAACCCAATAAAAAACCGCTCATTGAGCGGTTTTTTATTGGGTTGCACGGTTACGTTGTGCAACGGGAAGGTGCTTGTTTACACACCCTACGAGATCAACGTAGCCAGACCGCTCAGCAAACGCCCCAGCGCGCCCTGATTGCGCTGCATCACCTGCGCCCCGGCCGCGCGCATCTGCTCGGTCTCCTGCGGGTTGTGCCAGAGCCCGCTAACCGCTTGCGCAATCTGCGACGCATCGCTGACTTCGCGCAACGCCCCTGCTTCGCGCAACTGCGCGGCAATCTCGAGGAAATTGAACAGGTGCGGGCCACTGAGCACCGGCTTGCCCAACGCCGCCGGCTCCAGCAGGTTATGCCCGCCATTGCCCACCAGGCTGCCACCGACCAGGGCGATATCGGCCAGAGCGTAGAGAAACAGCAGCTCGCCCATGGTGTCGCCCAGCAGCACCTGGGTGCTGTCATTGACCGGCGCCGCGCTGGAGCGGCGGATGGTATTCAGGCCCGCCGACGCGCATAACTCGAATACGCCGTTAAAGCGCTCCGGGTGGCGCGGCACCAGAATCAGCAAGGCATCCGGGGTTTGCGCCAACAACTGTTGGTGCGCGGCGAGGATAATTTCGTCTTCGCCGGCATGGGTACTGGCAGCAATCCACACCGGGCGGGCGACCGCCTGCCATTCAGTGCGCAAGGCGGCAGCACGTTGCAGCAGCTCGGGGTCGATGGTCAGGTCGAACTTGATCGAGCCGGTAACGCTGACACATTCCGGCCGCGCCCCCAGTTTGCGAAAACGCTCAGCCTCGGCCTCGGTCTGCACCGCCAGCAAACTCATTTCCGCCAGCATTGGCGCCGTCAGCTTGGCAAAGCGGCCATAACCACGCGCCGAGCGTTCAGACAGGCGCCCATTGGCCAACGCCACCGGAATGCCACGCTTGGCGCACTGGTGGATATGGTTGGGCCACAACTCGGTTTCCATGATCACCGCGAGCTTAGGCTGCACACGGTCGAGAAAACGGCCAGCGGCGCAGGGCAGGTCATAGGGCAGGTAGCAGTGCTGGATCAGCGGGTCGCCGGCAAACAACGCCTGGATGCGCTCCGAGCCGGTGGGGGTCATGCAGGTAACGGTGATCGGCAACTGGGGATAACGGGCGCGCAAGGCCCGCACCATCGGCGCGGCGGCAATGCTTTCGCCCACCGAGACCGCATGCACCCAGATTCCCCCAGGGGCAAGCGACGGCAAACCCACGGCAAAACGCTCGCCGATTCGCAGGCGGTAGGCCGGCGCCTTGCGCCCGCGCAAAAACAGGCGCAGGGCAATCAGCGGCAGGGCGAGATAAAACAGCAGGGTATAGAGGCTTCGGTTCATGCCGCGCAGTTTACTGACTTGCCAGCGCCGCTCAACCGATTGCCTGCAAGTGCTCGGCAAAACAGTCGGCCAGCCATACGGCGGCCGGGCCCAGCGCCTCGTCCCGCCGGCACACCAACTCCACCACCAGGGGCGGCGGCGCCCAGTCGCTGCGCAGTTCCACCAGTTGGTTGAGGTAGGTCGGGTATTGCGCCACATGGCGCGGCAACCAGGCCCAGCCGAGGTTACGCAGCACCAGCTCGGCCATGGAATAGAAACTGTCGGTGCGCCATACCGCCGGGCTAATCTGCTCGCCGCCGGGGTAACGGCTGTCCTGCGGGGTCATCAGCAGTTGCCGATGCTGGGCCAGGGCATGGCGGTCGACGTACTGCGCCTTGGCCAAGGCATGCCCGGCGGCGCATACCGTAACCATCTCGATGGTGCCCAGGCGTTGGCGCTCCAGGGCGCGCGGCATGTCCTCGTGGTGAAACAGCAAGCCGAGGTCGGCGCGCCGCTCCAACAGCTTGCGCGCCACATCGCCCTGAGCGCCGCTGGAAAGCTGCACCTCCAGGCGGGGAAACTGCCGCGCCAACGCTTCCAGGCTATCGAGCACCGGCTGGTACGGCATGGCCTCGTCCTGGGCCAGGCGCAGGCAGGCTTCCTCGCCGCGTACCAGACCCAGGGCGCGGCCCTCCAGGCGCTCGCATTGGCGCAGGATTTCCCGCGCATCTTCCAGCAGCACCTGGCCGGCGTCGGTCAGCCGTGGTTGGCGACCGCTGCTGCGGTCGAACAGCAACATGCCCAGGTCGGTCTCCAACAAGGCAATCTGCGTACTGACCGCCGACTGCGCGCGGTTTAGCCGCCGCGCCACGGCGGAAAACGACTGGCTTTCGGCAACGCTGACAAACAGACGCAGTTGTTCAAAGTTCCATTGCATAAAAGCTCCGTTGCATGGCGGCAACCCAGCTTCAATACAGATAGGTAATGACTTTATCCCATCGCGTAAGCGCTTAGAATCCCGCTCCATCGACGCGCAGTATTTGCAAGAGGAGCCCTGCCATGTCCGGTTATCTGTATTTAGGCATTGCCATTGCCTCGGAAGTGATCGCCACCACCTCGATGAAAGCCATCGACGGTTTTAACAAACCGCTGCCGCTGGCCCTGGTGATCTGCGGTTACGCCATTTCGTTCTGGATGCTGACCCTGGTGGTGCGCACCATTCCGGTCGGCGTGGCGTATGCCGTGTGGGCGGGCCTGGGCATTGTGCTGGTGAGCATTGCCGCCGGGATTATCTACAGCCAGAAGCTCGACCTGCCGGCCATGTTGGGGATGGCGATGATTGTGGCGGGGGTGGTGGTGATTCAGTTGTTTTCCAGTACCACCGGGCATTGATATTACCTGCGGCCCTCTCCCCCCGCCCTCTCCCGCACACGGGAGAGGGGCCGGGGGAGAGGGTAGGCACCAACGCAAATCCCCAGCCCTTCCCCTCGGCGCTATACTGCCCGCCTGTTTTTTTCCGAGGCACCACGCCCCATGTCCCAAGCCCTTCACACTGACATCCTGATCGTCGGCGGCGGTATCGCCGGTCTCTGGCTGAACGCACGCCTGCGTCAGCAAGGCTTTGCCACCGTGCTGGTGGAAAGCGCCAGCCTGGGCGGCGGTCAAAGTGTGAAGTCCCAGGGCATTATCCACGGCGGTGCCAAATACGCCCTGCACGGCGCCCTCACCGGTGCCTCCGAGGCTATTGCCGATATGCCCCGCCGCTGGCGCGAGGCCCTGGACGGCAGCGGTGAGCTGGACCTACGCGGCGCCAAGGTGCTGTCCCAGGCGCATTACCTGTGGTCGCCGGGCACCCTGGCCGGCAACCTCACCAGCTTTTTCGCCAGCAAGGCGGTGCGCACCCGCGTCGACCAGGTCAAGGGCGCCGACCTGCCGCCCGCCCTGCAAGACCCGAAATTCAAAGGCAAGGTCTACCGCCTCAATGAA
>JBCECW010000027.1:4483-14908 GCA_039207785.1 Pseudomonas sp.
ATGTACCAAGCCTGATCCAGCGCCTGGCCGAGCTGGCCGGCGATAGCCTGCTGCACGGCGACAGCCTCGAGCCGCTGCTGCAGGACGGCGAGCTGGCCGGGCTGCGAGTCGATGGCCGCGACATCCATGCTCAGCGCGTGGTGCTTAGCGCCGGCGCCGGCAACGCAGCGTTGCTCACCGCCCTGGGCCAGAGCCAGCCGCTGATGCAACGCCGGCCGCTGCATATGGTGATGGTCAAGGGCCCGACCCTGAAGCCGCTCTATGCCCACTGCCTGGGCGGCGGTCCCAAGCCGCGCGTGACCGTCACCAGCCACCCCACCGCCGACGGCCAATGGCTGTGGTACCTGGGCGGCGACCTGGCCGAAGCCGATGGCGTTGCCCGTGATGGCCAGGCGCAGATTGCCGCCGCGCAAAAGGAAATGGCCAACCTGCTGCCCTGGGTGGATTTCAGCCAGGCCCATTGGGCCACCCTGCGGGTCGACCGTGCGGAGCCGGCGCAAAGTGGCCTGGTACGCCCGGATAACGCATTTCTAGCCGAACACCAGCGCCTGCTGATCGGCTGGCCCACCAAGCTGGCCCTGGCCCCCGACCTGGCCGACCGCGTGCTGGCCGCCCTGCGGCGTGACGGCGTGCAGCCCGGCAACCACCCGCCGCTGCCCGAGTTGCCCCGTCCACCTATCGCCCCGACCGTCTGGGACACCCTGTTGCCATGAGCCAAGCCACCCTGCACGACCTCTATCGCCCGTTGGGCAGCACCGGACTGATGGTGTCGCCCCTGGGCCTGGGCACGGTGAAACTGGGCCGCGATACCGGGGTGAAGTACCCCAATGGTTTCCAGATTCCCGATGACCGCGACGCCCGCCTGCTGCTGGACCTGGCCCGCGAGCTTGGCATCAACTTGATCGACACGGCGCCAGCCTATGGCCGCAGCGAGGAACGCCTGGGCCCGCTGCTGCGCGGCCAGCGCGACCAGTGGGTGATTGTCAGCAAGGTTGGCGAAGAATTTACCGATGGCCGCTCGCACCATGACTTCACGGCCACCCACACACGCCTGTCGGTGGAACGCAGCCTCAAGCGCCTGGAAACCGAGCAGATCGACGTGGTGCTGGTGCACTCCGATGGCAACGACCTGAATATCCTCAACGAGCAGGCGGTGTATCACGCCCTGGCCGCGCTCAAGGCCGAAGGCAAGATCGGCGCCTTCGGCTTTTCCGGCAAGACCGTGGCCGGCGGCTTGCTGGCCCTGGAGCAAGGTGATTGCGCCATGGTCACCTACAACCTCAATGAAACGGGCGAACGCCCAGTGCTCGACTACGCTTTGCAACACGGCAAAGGCATTCTGTTGAAGAAGGCCTTGGCCAGCGGGCATGTGTGCCTGGAACCGGGGGTGGATCCAGTACGTGCCAGCTTCGAACTGGCCTTCGCGCACCCAGCGGTGGCCAGCGCAATAGTCGGAACCATCAATCCATTGCACCTGTCACACAATGTCGCCACCGCAGCCGAGGTAATTCGCGCCCTGCGCTCTGGCTGACCGATAACAAAAACGGCCAACGCCAGCCAAGGAGGTCCTGACGAATATGCCCAAGACCCTGACTCGCAAAGCACCGAGCAATTTCAAAACCCTGGCCCTGAATGTGGTCGCCGATGGCAATGGCCTGAGCTATGAAGGAATTGGCCCACCGCTGAATTTCAGCCAGGTGCTGGACCGCCGCCAGCCACTGCCCCTCGAAGAAACCGAGGCCTTCGCCGTCGAGCTAGCCAACCTGGGCGTCTCCGTGCGCCTGACCCTCAGTTGGCAAGGCCGCGACTATTGGGTGCTGGTGCGCCAACGGCGCGCCGACCGTGGTGATGTGGTGCTCAAGCTGATCTCCGGCTATGTGCCGGCCCACGAACTGAACCTGCCGCTGCTGACCGCCATCCAGGAAGTGGCCGAGGAATGCCTGCTGGAAACCCCGGAAGGCTGGCTCGGTGGCCGCTTTGGCGACACCTGGTTGCCCACGCCCTACCAGAGCGCCCTGCGCTACCGGCAATCAGCCTGCTTTAGCCTGAGCCCGTTATCTGGCGCCGCGCGGCCGATTCGCTGCGGCAACCTGACCCTGATCGAACGCCCACGTGCCTACGTGCATGTGCCGACCTCGTCGCTGCAACTGGTGTACGACCTGCGCCTGGAACTGCCCAAGGACGCGCGCCAGCTCAGCCTGTTCCATGTCGACGAAAAGCTCGAAGGCGAGCAACTGGTGGCGCGGCTGGATCGGCGCCGGCCGGATCTGTATTTGATTCCGCTGCAACAGGGCAAACCGTGCGCCGAGCTGTTGACGCTGAAAAATGGTGTGCTGGTGCCCGCCAGTACGCGAGGCCTTTATCTGGCCGAAAGCTTTGCCCCACAGGAGGGCTGGCTGGTACGCGAAGAGCGCATTCGGTGGAAGGACTGGGTGGCCCAGCAGGGGCTTGATATAAAAAAGCCCCAGCCTAAGGTGGCGAACGGGGGGTAGCACCTCTCCGTAGGAGCCAGCTTGCTGGCGAAGCTTTTGATTTTAAAGAGCTTCGCCAGCAAGCTGGCTCCTACAGGGACCGCGCTGGTTATTTCAGCTCGCTGGAACTCTTACCCAACAGCCGCCGCGCCACGATCAGCAACTGGATCTGCTGGGTGCCTTCGAAGATGTCGAGAATCTTCGAGTCGCGCGCCCATTTCTCCAGCAGTTCGTCCTCGCCATAACCCAAGGCCCCGGCCAACTCCACGCACTTGAGCGTCACTTCGTTGGCCACCCTGCCCGCCTTGGCTTTGGCAATGGAGGCTTCCTTGGAGTTGGGCAGCTTGTTATCGGCCATCCACGCCGCTTTCAGGGTCAGCAGGCGCGCGGCTTCCCATTCGGCCTCCAGGCGATACAAGGTGGCTTCGGCATGGCTGACCGCCAGCAGCGGTTTGCTGTAGTCGAAACGCAGGCTGTCCTTGAGCAGTTCCCGGGTGCGGTCCAGGGCGGCCTTGGCCACGCCGATCGCCATACCGGCCACCAGCGGTCGGGTGTTGTCGAAGGTCTCCATCACCCCGGCAAAGCCTTTCTGCACATCCACTTCCGGGTTGCCCAACAGGTTGGCGGCCGGCACCCGGCAATCGCTAAAACTGATGGACGCCGTGTCCGAGGCCTTGATACCGAGTTTCTTTTCCAGGCGCGTGACGCTCATGCCCGGCGTGCCGTGCTCAACCACAAATGACTTGATCGCGGCGCGGCCCAGGGCCTTGTCCAGCGTGGCCCAGACCACCACCGAATCGGCGCGCTCGCCGGAGGTGACAAAGATCTTTTCGCCGTTAAGCACATAGTGGTCGCCGTCCTTGCGGGCGGTGGTGCGGATGGCCGCCGAATCCGAGCCAGTGCCAGGCTCGGTGATGGCCATCGCGGCCCAGGTGCCGCTAAAGCGTTGCAACTGTTCGTCATTGGCCACGGCGGCAATGGCCGCATTGCCCAGGCCCTGGCGCGGCATGGCCAGCAGCAGGCCGACGTCGCCCCAGCACAGCTCCATCACACCCAACAGCGCCGACAGGTTGCCGCCGTTTTTCACCCCTTCTTCCAGGGATTTGGCCGCCCCGCGCTTGCTCGCCGAGCCGGCACCGATGGCATCTGGCGAGCCGGCATTCATGCCGTCGAGCAGGGCTGCCAGCAGGTCGAGCTCCTTGGGGTAGGCGTGTTCGGCCTTGTCGTATTTACGCGAGATCGGCCGGAAGTAGTTGGCCGCCACTTGATGGGCCTGATGCACCAGGCCGGAGAATTTCTTCGGCGTTTCCAGATTCATAGTCAGTGCTCCCTGGCGATCAAAGCTGCAGGCCGCCGGCCATTACGGCCACGGCGCGCAGGTCGCGGTACCAGCGCTCGGCTGGGTGTTCTTTGGTAAAGCCGTGGCCGCCCAGCAGTTGCACGGCGTCGGTGCCGATCTTCATCGCCTTTTCCGCGCACAGCAGCCGGGCCAGATAGGCCTCGCGATGGAACGGCAGGCCCTGCTCAGCGCGAGCACAGGCGCGCCAGGTAAGCAGGCGCATGGCGTCCAGCTCAATGGCGATATCGGCCACCATAAAGGCCACGCCCTGGCGGTGGCTGATGGGCTCACCAAAGGCGCTGCGCTCGTTGCAATAGGTGGTGACGTACTCCAGCGCCGCCTGCCCGGTGCCAATGGCCAGGGCACACCAGGCCAGGGCGGCATGGTCGAGGAAACTCTGGTAGTCGAAGTGTTCGGCATTCAGGCGCTGCTCGGCCGCCACCTTGACGCTTTTCAGCTTTACCCGCGCGGTGGCGCCGGCCTTGAGGCCCATGCCCGGCTCCGGAAAACGCTGCAGGCCTTTGCTGCCGGCCTCGACGATAAACAGCGCCGGGCCGTTTTCCGCTTCGGCGGCAATAATCAGGTGGCTGGCATCCAGGCCACGCAGCACCAGACATTTTTCCCCGCTCAAGTGGTAGTGCTTGCCTTTGCGCTTGGCGCGGGTGCTGAGCTTCTGCGGGTCAAACAACGCCTCGGGCTCATTAACGGCAATGGCCATTACCGGTGCCGCGCTTTCTTCGACAAAGGCCGGCAGCCAGCGTTGCTGCTGTGCGGGCGAACCCCAGCGGCGGATGCAGTTGGCCGCCGACAGCGGCACCAGCAGCGCCGCCGCCAGGGACATATCGCCCTTGGCCAAGGCTTCGGCAATCAGTGCATTGCTGACGGTGGTGCGCTCGCCGGCCATGCCGCCGTGCACCTCGCCCACTCCATAGAAGGTTAGGCCCAGGTCTTGGGCCTGGTTAAGCAGTTCGGCGGGAATAGCCGCGTTGGCATCGGCGTCATGGGCGGCCGGGCGCAGTACTTCGCTGGCAAAGCTGGCGAGCATCTCCACCAGCATCTGTTGTTCGTCGCTTAACGACAGGTCGAACAGGGCATCGGGGTCGGCCTTGCGCGGCGTGCGGGTGCCGCCTTTTTGCGCGCGGTCGGCGGCCAGGCGAAAGCTCGCGCGGCTGCCGCTGTAAATCAGCTTTTCAAACGGCTTGCGCAGGTTCAGGCGGTCCGGCCAATCGGCCTGGGCCATACGATTGAGAATGGCCAGAGCGCGGCCTTGTACATCGGCATTCATGGGCATCTTTCCGTCCAGGATGAAGATGCCCGCAGCATGCGCGCGTCAAAACGTGGCGCCTATGACCGACACGCCGAGAGTGATTGGCAGGTTAGCCATATGGTGGCTGGGGGACCGCTGCCCTCACCCCTAGCCCCTCTCCCGCAGGCGGGCGAGGGGAATTAAACCCGCGCTCGGTCGGCACCCTCTCCCGCCTGCGGGAGAGGGCTGGGGTGAGGGGCTTTTGGGATTACTGCCGCTCGCGAATCTTGTTAACGATCGCCGTAGTCGAGCTGTTTTCCACCAGCCCCAGCACGCGCACTTCACCGCCGTAGGCTTTGACGATTTCAGCGCCCACCACTTGCTCCACGCCATAGTCGCCGCCCTTGACCAGTACATCGGGCTTGACCGCACGCAGCAGGTTTTCCGGAGTGTCTTCGCTAAAGCTCACCACCCAGTCCACCGCGCCCAAACCGGCCAGCACGGCCATACGGCGGTCCACCGAGTTGATCGGCCGGCCCGGGCCTTTCAGGCGGCTGACGGAGGCGTCGTCGTTGACCGCCAGCACCAGGCGGTCGCCCTGGGCGCGCGCTTGCTCGAGGTAGGTGACATGGCCGGCATGCAGGATGTCGAAGCAGCCATTGGTAAAGACGATCTTCTCGCCGTGGGCGCGGGCGTCGTCGATGCTGGTTAGCAGTTGTTCCAGGCTCAGCACGCCACGCTCGGAGCCTTCCTCGCGCTGCACGGCGCGGCGCAGTTCCGGGGCGCTGATGGCAGCGGTGCCCAGCTTGCCAACCACGATACCGGCGGCCAGGTTGGCCAGCGCTACGGCTTGCGGCAGTTCTTCACCGGCGGCGATGGAGGCGGCCAAGGTGGAAATCACCGTGTCGCCGGCGCCGGTGACATCGAATACTTCACGGGCGCGGGCCGGCAGGTGCAGGGCCGGGTGGCCAGGGCGCAGCAGGGTCATGCCGTGTTCACCACGGGTTACCAGCAAGGCGCCCAGGTCCAGCTCGCCCATCAGCGCGGCGCCCTTGGCCACCAGCTCGGCTTCGTCGCTGCAACGGCCAACGATGGTTTCGAATTCCGACAGGTTCGGGGTGATCAGGCTGGCGCCACGGTAGATAGCGAAGTCCTTGCCCTTGGGGTCGGCCAGTACCGGGATATTGCGCGCCCGGGCGGCCTGGATCAGTTCCTGATGGTTTTTCAGCGCGCCTTTGCCGTAGTCCGACAGCACCAGCACCTTGATACCGTCCAGCTGGCTTTGCACGGCGGCGGTCAGGGCCACGGTGTCGGTCTTGAAGGGTTCTTCGAAGTCCATGCGCAGCAGTTGCTGGTGGCGGCTCATGACGCGCAACTTGACGATGGTCGGCTGCCCGGCAATGCGCTGGAACTGCGCCTGTACCTTGGCGCCTTGCAGGCTGGCGGTGAGGCTGTCGGCCGCTTCGTCTTCACCGGTTACGCCAACCAGACGGGCCGGCGCGCCCAGGGCGGCAATGTTCAGGGCAACGTTGGCGGCACCACCGGGGCGGTCTTCGATCTGGTCGACACGCACCACGGGCACCGGCGCTTCCGGCGAAATCCGCGAGGTGCCGCCATGCCAGTAGCGGTCGAGCATGACATCACCGACCACCAACACAGTGGCCTGATCAAAACGGGGCATGGACAACTTCATGGACTCTCCGGGGACGCTAAAACGCGGCAAAAATATAGCACAGCAAGGTACGCGCCCAGCCGCGAAGGCGGGCGCTGCGCCTCAGTCAGGTAAACGACGGACCCAGAACAGCTCATGCCGCCGGACCGCCTTGCGAAAGAATTCGTCCTCACCGGTGGCCGGCCAGCGGCGCCCGGCAAGGAGCTGTTGAATCACCCGGCGCACGCGCTTTTTCAGCGGCGGCCGGCCTTGCAAATCGTGTTGCATGCCCAGGGCCATGGCCTTGTCCAACTGCACGGCCGGGCTGAGCAGCGGGCTCCACAGTGGGTCGGCGGGCAACGCCTCGATGGCTGGCGGCAAGGCAATGCCATTGCCGGCCGGGCCCATGGGCCAGCGGTCGTTGTCGTGCAAATGGTTGGCGTAGAGCAGCAGGGTCTGCGGTTTCCAGGCACTCAGGGCGATGGCCTGGTGCAGCGCCTGGGTGGTGGCGACGTGATCGGAATGGGGGTCCAGCTGCGGGTGCGGGGTGACTACCACCTGCGGGCGGAAATGTTCCAGGGCCTGCACCAGGTCGGCCACCAAGTTGCGCCAGTTGGGTACGCCGTCGATATCGGCAGGCAAACGTAATGGGTTGTGCTGGCGCACGCTGCGCACATCGGCCTCGCCCGACTCGCGCGAGCCAAAGGCTTGTTCCGGCTCGGCGGCCATGGCTGGCAGTTGCAGGCAGTAGTAGCCCAGTTGCACACAACGGTTGGCCGGCACACCGCCCCAGAGCGGCACGGCCAGGCTGTCCCAGGCGCGCAGGCGGCCCTTGAGGCGGGCGGCTTCGGCGGCGGACAGGCCCAGTTGCTGGTAGTGCTCGGCTTCGATTTCACCCTGGGTCAGGGTGACGATGCTGACGTTGGCGCTACGGCTATACAGGCCAAAGGCGGCCAGCTCGGCATCGTCGGCGTGGGGCGCCAGGATCATCAGCGCCTGTTCAGCAAAGTCGGGGTTGCTCAGGCTGTAGAGCTCGGCCGCGGCTTCCAGGCGGCAAAAGCGCGCCTTGATGGCCAGACGGCCCTGGGCCAACTCAGCCGCTTGGCCTGACAGATTGAGGTAACGCCGCCCGCTGACACCGCGTTCGAAATCCTGGCGGTCATCGCCAATCTGTACATAGGGATCGAGCCAGCGCCCCAGCCAGGTGGCGCGCAATTGCACCGCCAGCAGCAGCGTTTCACCGGCGGCCAGTTCCCCACTCAATTGCGCAGTGCCAGCGGCCAAGCTCACTGCCTGCACCGGCGTGCCGGCGGGAAACTGATACTGGTAGTCGTCCTGGGGCGAATAGAACAGATGGTCGGCAAACCAGGCTTCATGGCCGATCCAACCCAGCACCAGTAACAGCGGCACCAGCCACCAGGCCAGAAGCACACCGACCAGGGCAAGCACCAGCAAGGCCGCCAGCAGAAACAGGCGCTTGTTACGGCGATGGGTTTTCAGCAGTTGCTGTTTGCGCGCGCTCATGGGGCTTACACCTGAAAGACCGGCACGGTATGGCACCAACGATCCTTGTACTCCCGGTCGGCACGGCCAAAGGAATAACGCAGGGGTTTATCCAGGGCGCGGGCGGCGGCCCAGGCGTCTTGGGTATTGATAAAGCTCAACACGCTACCGGGGCTGAACTCGCGGTTCTGGGGGTCTACGCCGCCGTTGATATATTCCAGGCTTACCCAGTTGGGCGCCTGCACCTGGTAGAGCACCTGGATCGCCACGGGCAGGTCGTTGAGGTAAATCAGCGAGCCGGTCATAAAGTCGCGCAGCAGGGCAAACACCTCGGCCAAGTGTTCCTTGCCGGTGGCTTCAAAGCCCCAACGGCGCTGGAACAGGTCGGCATAGATAGTCGCCTGCTCGGCAGCGCTCAGTTCGAGCATCGGCCGGATCACCCCGCCCGCCTCTTCCAGCAGGCGCTGTTCGCGACGCTGGTTGTAGCGGAATTTCTTCGAGTAATCCTCGGGCGCACGGGCCAGCGCCAGGCCCTCGGGTTGCGCCTTGAGGGTGCTGATACGCCCGGTGTTCAACTCCGAGACATAGCGCATCCGCTGGCGCACCGGCACCTGGGCGCCGTCGGCCACCGGCAGGATGATCTCCGCGTTGCCCAGGTCGAACAGGCCGCGCTTGCCCTGGCGCTTGAGCACGTCCTTGGACAGCGCCAGGTGCGCGCCCCAGCACGGCACGGCCGCCACCAGCTCGCCGGCGACCAGCCAGCCGAGGTAGCGCACCGGGATATTCGCCAGCCCCGCCAGGCGCTCGATCACCTGCGGATGGGTGGCCACGCTGCCACCAAAGCGGGCCCAGGCCGCTGCATAGGCATCGGCGTCGATCGGGGTCCAGCCCCGTTCGCGCCAGCCCCGCCACACACGGTTGATCATGCCGGCAGCGGCTCCGCTTCCACGTCATCGCCTTCCTTGAACTGCTTGGCGTGCAGGCGCGAGTAGTAGCCGTTAAGGGCCAGCAATTGAGCGTGGGTACCGCGCTCGACGATCTCGCCCTGGTCCATCACCAGGATCTGGTCGGCTTTTTCGATGGTGCTCAGGCGGTGGGCGATCACCAGCGTGGTGCGGCCCTGCATAACCTTGTCCAGGGCGCCCTGGATATGCCGCTCGGACTCGGTATCCAGCGCCGAGGTGGCTTCATCGAGGATCAACACCGGAGCGTTTTTCAGCAGCGCGCGGGCAATGGCCAGGCGCTGGCGTTGGCCGCCGGACAGCAGCACACCGTTCTCACCCACCAAGGTGTCGTAACCCTGGGGCATCTTCTCGATAAATTCGGCGGCGTAGGCGTCTTCGGCCGACTGGCGCACCAGCTCGATGGGCGCGCCCGCCAGGTCGCCATAGGCAATGTTGTTGGTCACGGTGTCGTTGAACAGGGTGACGTGCTGGGTCACCAGGGCGATATGGCGACGCAGGTTGGCCAGGGTAAAGGTCTCGATTTCCAGGCCATCGAGGAGGATCTGCCCCTGATCGTGGTGGTAGAAACGCGGGATCAGGTTGGCCAGGGTCGACTTGCCACTCCCGGAGCGGCCGACCAGCGCGACCATCTCGCCCGGCTTGGCGACAAAGGAAATATCGTTAAGTACCACGCGGTCGGTGCCGGGGTACTGGAAGGTCAGGTTACGCACTTCCAGCTGACCGCTGGCGCGTTCGATCTCGGTGGTACCGGTGTCGATCTCCGGCTCTTCGTCGAGTTGCTCGAAAATGCTTTCGGCACCGGCCAGGCCCTTCTGGATGGTGGCGCTGACTTCCGAGAGCTGGCGAATCGGCTTGGGCAACAGGCCGGCAGCAGTGATATAGGCAATCAACTCACCGGGCGAGGAGTCGCCACGAAGGTACAGCACCAGGTACATCAGGATCGCCATGCCGATATAGATCACCAGCTGCAGGCTGGGGGTGTAGATCGACTGGGTGCGGGTCATGCCCAGGCTGCGGTTCATATTGTCTTCGCTGGCATCCAGGAAGCGCTTTTTCTCGTAGGTTTCGCCGCCGAAGCTGCGTACCACGCGGTAGCCCTGAATGGTCTCGGAGGCCACGTGGGTAACGTCGCCCATGGCCACCTGGATCTTCTTGCTCTGGCTGCGGAATTTCTTGCTGGCGCGGGTCACCAGTACGGCAATGATCGGCAGGATGCCCAGCAGCACCATGGTCAGCTTCCAGTTGCTGTA
>JBCECW010000028.1:0-13656 GCA_039207785.1 Pseudomonas sp.
CCCCGGGCGATATCGAAGCCAAATTCGACCTGTTCGCCCAGGTCAATCTCAGTGCCGCTGCCAGCGTGGCACTGAAAACCGCGATCACCGGTTTGCAGCATTCAGTGTCCGCCATCGACGCCCTGGCGCCGCTGTTCCAGCCCTACGATCAATAACCCCAGCGCATGCTTTGCTCGCCTTAAATGTCGTTTGTTGGCCCGCCGAGCGAGGCATACGCTCCCCCAAAATACCCGTGCTTAGCCCGTCGCCTTTCGGAGGACACTGTGAACAACAATAAAAGCGTCATCGACCTGATCTCCCAGCGCAAACCGCGTCACTCCTTGCCGCGCGAGCTGTACAGCAACCCCGAGGTGTATCGCCAGGACCTGGAACAGATCTGGCACAAAGACTGGATCTTCGCCGGCCATACCTTCGAGATTCCCAAGGCAGGCCAATACTTCACCCTGCAGATTGGCGACTATCCGGTGGCTGTGGTCCGTGGCAAGGAAGGCAAGGTGCACGCCTTCCACAACGCCTGCCGCCACCGTGGCGCCAAGGTCTGCGAGCACGAACAAGGCAAGGTGGCCAAGCTGGTCTGCCCCTACCACAAGTGGACCTACGAGCTGGACGGCAACCTGCTGTTCGCCGGCAATATGGGCGCCGACTTCGACAAGAACCAGTACCACCTCAAGCCCGTGCACTGCGAAATCGTCGAAAGCTATATCTACGTCTGCGTGGCCGCCAAGGCCCCCGACTTCGACAGCTTCCGCAGCGCGGTAACCCCCTTTATCGCCCCGCACTTCCTGGACAACTGCAAGGTGGCCTTTACCTCCAACCTGGTGGAGCGCGGCAACTGGAAACTGGTGTTCGAAAACAACCGCGAGTGCTACCACTGCGACGGCACCCACCCGGAGTTGCTCAATTCCTTCGTGGAAAACCTCTCGGTGGCCGGCGTTGGCGGCGAAGACGACCCCGAACTGAGCGCCCACTGGGCCCGCTGCGAAACCGCCGGCATGCCCAGCCAGTTGGTGATGGATATCAACGGCCGCTTCCGCATGACCCGCATCCCGCTGTCCGCCGGTGCCGTGAGCTACACCATGGACGGTAAACCCGCCGTCAACGCACGTATGGATAAAAGCGGCGAAGCCGATATCGGCGCCCTGCTCTACTTCAACTACCCCTCCACCTGGAACCACTTCCTGGGTGACCACGCCCTGAGCTTCCGCGTGCTACCCATCGGCCCGAGCGAAACCCTGGTGACCACCAAATGGCTGGTGCCGGAATCGGCCGTGGAAGGCGTGGACTACGACCTCGACCGCCTGACCAAAGTCTGGCTGGCCACCAACGACCAGGACCGGCAACTGGTGGAAGGCACCCAGGCGGGCGTGAACTCGCCCTCCTACGAACCCGGCCCGTACTCGGAAGTAGCCGAGAATGGCGTCTGCCAGTTTGATGACTGGTACTGCGCCACCATGCTGGAACGCTTGCGGGGGCCGTTGGTGTTGAAGTCGGTGGGCTAAACACAGGTCTCGTAGGGTGCGCTTCGCGCACCGAAGCGACTGGTGCGCGAAGCACACCCTACGGGAAAACCAAACCTGCAGACGATGCCAACTCCATCGCGCAAATCACCGGGTCCCCCCTTTAAGATGGCCGCCTCTTCCCTGCGGGACAGTCACCGTGACGCGCCTTCTTTCTCTGCTGTTGTTACTACCCGCCCTGGCTGCGGCCACACCGCCAACCCTGGAAAACACCGAGCTGTACACCAAGCTGGCCAGCGACTGCCATGACGTTGACCTGGCAACCTGGCAGCACCCGACCCGCACGGTGCTGGAGCACAACAAGGTGCCCCTGGAGCGCGTGCAGCTGTGCAATGGCGGGCACTACCCGATTTTCCATGTGCAGATGCCCTACGACCCGCAAGGCCAGACCCGCGACTTCTTCGCGCCGCTGTATGAACAGATGAGAAAAGCCAACGGCAAATGGCCCTACGCCTTTGTCGACAGCAATGACGCCCAGGTGCTGTACATCAGCTATCGCGACAACGGCACCACCGCCACGGATTTCGAGTTTTATGCGTTGCCGTAGGTTGGGCTGAGCATCGCGAAGCCCAACGCAGCCAGACACCGTGGCACTTCGTTGGGCTTCACTGCGTTCAGCCCAACCTACGAAACTGAGGTCTGGTTTTTAGCGGCACGCTCAGGCCAAGCGCTCCACCAGCGCAAACCCCGCAAAAGTCATCAGCAGTGACCCGATGACATGCACCGCCACCGTCGCCGCTGCCCAACCCAGGCGACCACCTTGAAGCATGGTGACCACCTCAGCAGAAAATGCGGAAAACGTGGTGAGCCCACCGCACAACCCCGTGGTGATCAGCAGCCGCCAGGCCGGATCAATGTTGGGGTACTTGAGAAAAAAAGCCATCGCGCCGCCGATGATAAAACCACCCACCAGGTTCACCAGCAGCGTCCCCAAAGGCAGGTTGGGAAACAGCGCGTTAAATTTGAGGCCAATCAACCAGCGCCCCACACAGCCAACAGAACCACCAACAATCACAGCAAGAAGGGATGAATACATTCGGTGCCCCGGGCTCAACAGATTTTCAAGTGGGCGGGAGTATTACATCGGCAGCGTCCTGTTCTCCATTCAACGCTATCGGCCCCCTTTCTACGCCTGAGCATCACGGCGCTCAGTCCGCCCCTGTAAGTGAAGGGCTGTTCAGAAACGCAGTAATCGCCCGAGCCCCTCGCAAATGCACCGTCGGCACTTGAGGGCCAACGGCCAAACGAACGCCCTCAATGCCGGGACGGTAGCCACGGTCAAAGGTCCACACGAACTTCAAAAAATCGAGAAAGGCGCGATCCAACTTTTCTCGGCAACCTGCCGGCAGATCGGCACGGGGCCGGTTCAATACACTGCGCAGGATTACCCGAACCAAACACAGCAGGCGTGGCGTATCCAGCCAAATGATCAGGTCGGCGCGAGGCAGCCGCAGGTCAAACGTGCGTCGGGCGTAGTTGCCTTCGCAGACCCAACGCTCCCCGGCAACGGCGTCACTCACGCGCCGGCGGAACTGCTCAGCGTCGGGTTCGACCCACCCTGGCTCCCAGAACAACGTATCGAGATGAACGACTGGCACATCCAGTTTTTGGCCAAGGGCGCGGGCCAAGGTGGATTTGCCGCTACCTGCGTTGCCCAAAATTACAATCCGTTGCATAAGGCCGTTCGTTCCTAAAAAGCGCGGGATTTTGCAGTTTATGGGGACGCAGTCAACTACTGGCGTCGTGCAGCGGAACCGCCAACACCGGCCTTGTTTTTAAGCGCGACAGCGGCATTGAGTTGCGTCGGGCTGAGATGGCTCAGGCTGATCACCAGACCGAACTTTCTGAATACGGCATCCAGGGTCGCCAGCGTTGGGTTGCCGCTATCGACTTCCAGTTGCGACAGCGCCCGCTTGGAAATTTTGCAGGCCTGGGCGAATCGCTCCTGGTTAATGCCCAACAGGTTTTCACGCAAACGCTTAACCGCACCACCCAGCGTTAGCGTGCCCTGGGCGACTTCATCGGCCACTGCCTGGATATAGGCCTTACGCTCTTGCAGGGTCATTTCTTTCACAGCAACCCCCATTCTTTTAGGCGAGTGTCCAGGTTGTTGAGCGGGATGTTCTTCGCACCGCGTACGCTATCGGGGAGGTTTACCAATAGATCAGGCAGTGCGCGAAAACGTTGGGCCATGGCACGCAACGCATCGAAGTAGCTATCGCCATCGGGGTCATCCGCCATGGCGCGGCATGCCTGTCGCCAATCCGGTGCACCTGCCCTCTCGTGCTCCCACTTCAACACCCTGGATATACCGTCTGGGTCGAGAACCATCGGGGCCAGATCGTAGATGGGCGCGAGCTTCAACGTGCCGGCGTCGCGGATGATCGACATATTTCGCCCGTGGTTATCCGAGTTGCCCAGAATGCGATTCAGCAGATCCCTGGCGATGTACTCGACAGTCAGGTCAAACAGTTCATCGCCCTGCCCGGCCATCGCCCAGATTTCACCAAGACGGCCCAGCACAAACTCATGCCCCAGGAACGCACCGTTTTCGGTAACGTCACATAGCGAGTAAATCGACTCGACCGGGCGCCGGACGATGCCCTGCGCGCCTACCTCGCGGTCAAAGCGCGGCATCCATAAGCTCGGTTTGTGCTCACCGTCATCCATCAGCGCCAGCCCATCAGTCGAGATGGTGTTCATGCCAATTTCGCTGATCGCGCAGTAGTACTGGTATTCAGCACGCAGGATGTCCCGGTCGATAGCCAGTGCGCGGTTTCTAGGGAATTTTACGAACCAGTGCCGCCTGGTCTGCTCAACCGCTAGCGTGGCCTCGGCGAACAGCAAGCCTTGGTGGTCTTCTGCCAACAGTAACTTGGGCGCCTCACCGCCAGCCCCCGTCGCACCACCAATGGCAGCACCTTGCTCATAGGCATATTCAAGAAAATCGCTGTTGCGCTCAGCCACCTCCTGGCGGGTGAAGCCCATAGGCTCTCCTTCATCCAGGTAGGAAAGCGATTGCTTGATGCGCATATGGCCGATTGGCGATGGCGTGCAGCGCTCCAGCAGGAACAGTTCAAGAGCCACGTCATCCGGCTTTCTGGTTTCGAAACGCTTTTTCAGCGAACGAAATGCGGCGCCGGCCGGGATGATGTCCAGGAGAAACGCCGGATAGCCCTGAGCGCTATAAATGTTCATATCCAGGCGATGCACAACGCTTACGGAGTTCTCGAAGAACGAGTTTTCGCACGCCATATTGTTTAGGTAGAACGGGGCAAGGTAGCCCGTGATGCAGGTACCCTCACGAGGGTTCAAGGGATTCTCGAACCTCAGGTTGTAGGCGTCTTGCCAGACACCGTCCGCGAACACTTGAATGATGAGTTCTTTGGCCATGGTCGGAACTGCGATCAGCGCAATATAGTGCGCTGATATATAGCTCGCTTGGCAAAAAAGCGCAATATAATGCGCTAAAAGGTCGAAATTACAATTATATGGCGCATTAAAATGCGCCAACCGCAAATCCCAGCAGAGTCCTGATCGCGGGCGTTGTGCGGGGTCAACCTGCAGCAGCGAACGCCTTCTCCACCGTCAACTGGCCTTTCTGGATCGCCAAAAGCCCCCCTTCGCCGGACCTTTGGTAATTCGCTGCGCAACAAATACGTGAACAACAGCAAGCGCGTACTAAATGCCACCTCAGCGGCGCAGATGAAAAAACTGACGCAGCGTTGGCAGGCAAAAAAAAGCCGCTCCAAAGAGCGGCAAAAGCCTTCAGCCCGGTGCGTCGATTGGGCTGAAGCGTTCCACGAACTACGTCGGCTTAGCGCAAGCCGAGTGTGCGCAATGCGGCGGGGGTGAAGTCGGCGGTCTTGGCTTTCAGGCCAAAGCGGTAGGCGTTCTTGATTTCGTTGTACATGCCGGTGGCCACATAGCGGCCCGATTGCAGGTCGTAGGTCACTTCCGCCGCACTGAGCGTGGTCTCGGCGTCATACAGCGGCAGGGTGTGGTTCTCCGACACACGCCACAGGTTGCCGCGGTTGTCGTACACGTCCGCTTCCAGAATCGTCCAGGTGTCCTCGTCCACAAACAGGTGGCGCTTGGCATAGATATGCCGCTCGCCCTCTTTCAGGGTGGCGACTACTTCCCACACCCGGTGCAGCTCGTAGCGGGTCTTGTCCTGGTTGATATGCCCCGGCTTGATGATGTCGTTATAGCGGCTGCCAGGTGCCGCCAGCTGGAAGCTGTTGTAGGGCACATACAACTCACGCTTGCCCACCAGCTGCCAGTCGTAACGGTCCGGCGAGCCATTGAACATATCCAGCTGGTCGTTGGTACGCAGGTTGTTCGAGCTGGGGCTGTCGTAGGCAATCTGCGGCGCGCGCCGCACCCGGCGCTGGCCGGAGCTGTATTGCCAGGCCATGCGCGGCTCTTTCACCTGGTCGAGGGTTTCGTGCACCAGCAGCACGTTGCCCACCTCGCGAGCGGGGGCCAGGGGTACGCGGGTGAAGTAGTAGAGGATGTTCTTCGACTTCTGCGGGTCGTAGTCGGTCAGTTGCTCGCTGTAGGCCAGCCGCTCTTCTTCGGTACGGGTTGCATAGTCGCCGCCCGGGGTGGTCATAAAGCTGGTGGTGGTGCGCTCGAAGCTGCCACCGCGGTAGCGGGTGATATGGTTCCAGATCACCTCCAGGCCGTTATGTGGAATTGGAAAGGCCAGCGGCGCCTGGTAGTCCTTCAGGCCATTGCCGCCTTCGATCAGGCTGGTGCGCGTGGCGTTGCTCTTGGCCGTCGCATAGGCCGCCTCTGGCCAGCGTGCGGTACGCCGGGTGGCGTAGACCGGAATCGTGTAGGTGTCGGGATAGCGCTTGAACATCGCCAACTGGCCGTCGCTTAGCTTGGCCTTGTAGCTGTCGGCGTTGGCGGCCGTGATCACCAATTGCGGCTGGTCCTGGGCAAACGGGTTGCTGCGAAACCCATCGCTGACGGTGCCGGCATTCGGGGCCAGGCCACCGGTCCACGCCGGGATGCTGCCATCGGCGTTGCCACTGCGCTCGGCGCCAACCGGCGTCAGGCGCTGGCCCAGCTGGGCTGCCTCGTCCGGGCTGACGGCGGCCTGTGCCCACAGGGGTACACACAGGCTCAAGATACAAAGTGCGGTCGTTCTGCTGTGCATGACAAGGTTCCTTAAAAGGTGACGCCCAGGCTCAAGGCGATAAAGTCGCGGTCGGTGTTGGCGCTGTACTCGCCACCGAAGTAGTTGGTGTAACTGAGGCTGGCGTTGTAGTTGTCCAGGTAGGTGGCGTTAAGGCCCACGCTGATGGCCTTGTTGCCTTCGGAGAAGGCCGGCCCGTAGCCATCCACATCGTGCGACCAGGCCAGGTTCGGGCTCAGGTCCAGCCCGCCGATCACGCCCTCGTAGTTCAGGCTGGCGCGCAGGCGATAGCCCCAGGAGTTGCGGGTGTAGAAGCCCTTGTCGTTACAGTCGGACGGGCGACTGCTCAGCAAGGTGCGGCACAGGTCCTGGCCATTGGCGCCGTAGTACTCGCCCGCGCCATACACGCTTGGCCGACCAAAGCGCAGCTCGCCCGCCTTGCCCTCGGAGATGGCCGAGATATGGCTGTAAGCCGCCTCGCCAATCAGCGCCAGGCGGCTAGCCGCCAGCACATGGTCGAAGGTCTGGGTGACGGTCATCTGCGCCTGGGTATAGGGCTTGCGCACATAGCCCTGGATCTCATCGCCGGGAATGCCCGAGGTATGAATGGCCGTCGGCACCGCCGGTTGCAGCCGCAGCGTGGCATAGGTCAGGTCGTCGAAGCCCAATGGCATATTCGGCCGATGGCTGATTTCACCTTCCACCGAAGCGCCCTCGAAACTGGTGCTGAAGCTCATGCCATACAGGCGGATATCTTCCGGGTATTCGAGGAAATAACCGGCCTGCGCCGCACCGTAGCCGGGCGACGCCAGCGGGTTGGCGGCGCGGGAAATAATGTCGCTGCGAATCGGCGTGCGGCTGTGATAGTTCAGGTAGTAGGCACTGAACTCGGTGTCGTTAAGCTCAGGCACCAGCCAGCGTGCGGCCAGGCCGAACTGGCCGCTATCGCGGGCGTCACGGTCGCCATAACGCGGCAGATAGACGTTATTGCCGCGCCGCCCGGTGTTGTTCGACTGCCCGGGCGGCAAGTCCGGCCCGCTGATTACCAGGCGATCGTTACAGCCATCGGCCACCGGGTCGGAGGAGGAGAAAAAGGTGCCGCAGTTATCGACCACGGTCTGGTCCCACTCCAACTGATAGAAGCCCTCGACGCTGACCTCATCGGTCAGCGCCTGCTGCAGGTAAATCATATTCACCGGCAACAGACCCTCCTTGAGCTCCGAGCCAGGCCGGCGCAGGGCGTTGGCGTCCAGCGGGTTGATGCTGTTGATGCCACCACTGATAAAGGTACTGCCGCCCCAGCTGACCACCTGCTTGCCCACGCGCACCGCGCCGGGCAGATCGGCCAGGTTGTAGTTGTGATAGAAGAACGCATCGAGCAGTTCTACGCCGGAGGATTGCGCGCCGCGCTTACGGTTGTCGTCCTCGATGTCGTAGAACGGCCGGTGTTCGTCCTTGAGCTCGAAGTCGTACCAGTACTTGCCACGCAAAAACACCCCGGAATCGCCGTACTTCAACTCCAGGTCATGCACGCCCTTGAAGATCTTGGAAAAGGTCTCGCCCTTCTTGAAGTTCAAGCGCCCGTCGTCGGAGGCTCTGGAGTCTGCTTCGCCGCCGCTGGAGACGGAAATAAAGTCCGGGTCCGGGCTTTGCGTCGACCAGCTGGCACCGATGGACAGCGCCGAATCAAAGCGCCCCTCGACTTCACCAATATTGAAATCAATCGCCTGGGCCGGCAGCGAGCCGAGGCTGATGGCGGTTGCCAGGCAATGGGGTGCGAACGCCCCACCAGGGAACTGTCGTTTCACTTTCATGTATTCCACCTTCTTATTGTGTTCGTGCAGCAGAAAACGCATGGAGCGCGGCACGCTCCTTCACTCAGGCAACTCCCTCGCACCCGTTTTGCAGGCAAGCCGATCCCGTCACGGGGCAACACGGCCCCGCGCGGGTGTGGTCATCTGCTTAGCGGAGAACGGGCCTTGGCTGAACGGCCGGCCCCTCTATCCTTTATTCAGGCTCAGTGGCTGATGTCTTCCAGTGAACGGCCACGGGTTTTGGGGCCGAGGATGCCGATGGATAGCATCACCACCACCATGCTGCCGCAGATCAGCAGCAAGGCCCCCGGCACGCCGGCGCCTTTGAGTGCGGCGGCAATCAGAAAGCCGCTGAGGGCGCCCGAAAGCCGGCTGACGGCATAGACGAAGCCAATCGCCATGGCGCGGTTGCGGGTCGGGTAGAGCTCGGCCTGGTAGGTGTGAAAAGCCAGGGAAATAACGGTGCCGCCCAGGGTCATCAGCGCACCGCAGACCAGGATCAGCGGCAGCGCCCGCGACTCGACGAACACCATGCCGGCCACCACCATCACGCCCGAGGCGATCACGATCTGCCACTTGCGCTCGATACGGTCGGCAAAGGTCATTGCCAGCAACGGCCCGAAGGGTGAAACACAGGCCACCAGCACGCCGATCTTCAAACTGCTGGACAGCTCGACGCCCTGCTCGACCAGGAAGGTCGGCATCCAATGGGAAAACCCATACAGGCCGATGGCCTGGGCGGCATTGAAGATCAACAGCATCACCGTGCGCTGGCGATAGACGCCCTGCCAGATTTCACGAAAACGCGGGCGCTCCATCACCGCCACCGCTTGCGGCGCCGCCGGCTCGGGCAACGCCTGCCCGGTATCGCGACGAACCCTGTCTTCCAGCAGCGACACCACCTGGTTGGCCTGCTCGATCCGCCCGTGGCTGGCCAGCCAGCGCGGGCTCTCCGGCAGGCTCAGGCGCAACACCCAGACCAGCAACGCACCGCTGGCGCCAGCCAGCACCACCCAGCGCCAGCCATCAAAACCCAGCGGTGCAATCGGTACCAGCAGGTAAGACAGAAAGGCCACCGAGGGCACCGCGAGGAAAGCCGTCATCTTGCTGAACGCAAAAGCGCGGCCACGGATACGCACCGGCACCAGTTCACTGAGGTAGGCATCGATGGTCACCAGTTCGATGCCCAGGCCAATGCCCGTTATCAAGCGCCAGAAGTTCAGGCCGGTGGCGCTGTCCTGGAACGCCATCATGGCGGCGGACAGCGAATACAACAGCAAGGCGCCGGTGAATACCGAGCGGCGGCCGAAGCGGTCGGCAATGGAGCCAAACACCATCACGCCGATAAACAGCCCGATAAAGGTCGCGGCAATATAGGTGGCCGTGCCATTCATGCCGAAGAAACCTTCGGTGGTGGCGCTGAGGATGCCGCTCTTGATAATGCCCGGCATGACATAGGCGGTGGAAAACAGCTCGAAGAACTCGAAGAAGGCCCCCAGTGACAACAGCAGGACCATCTTCCAGACACTTTTGCTCGCTGGCAGGCGGTCCAGTCGCGCCGCGATCTCACCGGCGCTGACAGAAACCATGCGCGCATCGGCCGGCAACGCGGCCAGCGCACCAGGCAGTGTTTCGCTTCTCATACCGCTCTCCCACTTCTTGTTGTTTTCATGCCCGGGCAGGCAGCCTTGCATGCAATGTTGCTTATTTCGGCAAAAAAATAACGCAACAAATGGCCTTAATCAACACATTGCATGCAAAGAGTCGAAATCCTTATCCGCGACCCTGCTGCAGAGAGCCTGATTTATCAGCGCGTCTTTACGCTGTCAGCGAGCTTGATGGGCGCCTGGGTAGAACAAGCGACTTGTATGCAAGCGCCTGTAACCACGGGGCCTGCGCGGGTCGCACGAGTGGTTTTCGGCTGTTACACTGCCCCGCCATAAAGGCCTGCAAAGCAGCAGGGGCGCGGCAGTTAGCGGCCGTCGCCTGCCTGGGTCGGTGGTCCGCCCCGGTGCTTATCTCAGTGGATTGCATACATTGGCCAGAAAACCTCAAGCTGAAACGCAAACGACCGAAGCCGACTCCTCGCGTACACGCGCCCTGACCGTTACCGAGCTGTTGCGCAAACGCATCCTCGACGGCGATATCCCGCCCGAGACGCGCCTGATGGAACTCACCCTGGCGGCCGAACTGGGTGTGTCCCGCACCCCGGTGCGCGATGCCCTGACGCGCCTGGCCGACGAAGGCCTGCTGCTCTACCAGCCCAATCGCGGCTTTGAAGTTCGTCGCTTCGACAGCAAGGACATCTATGACGCCTTCTCGCTGCGGGCCACGCTCGAAGCCATGGCCTGCCGGCTGATCGGCGAACGCGGGCTAAGTGCCGAGGCCAAGGAAAACCTGCAGACGCAACTGGAAAAGCAGCACGCCCTGCTGTTTGGTGGCGAATGGGGCCCCGAGCATGCGCTGCAGTGGCACGACCTTAACCTGGACTTTCACTACACGCTGCTGGAGCTGGCCGACAACCCCTGGCTGACCCTGGCCGTGCAGCGGGTGCGGCACCTGCCAATCGTGTTCGACAGCAAGTCGCGGCCGCATGACCGCGAGGCCTTGAAGCTGCTGTATCTGCGCGAACACAGCCAGCAGGCGCTTGCCGACCACCGCAAGATTGTCGATGCCCTGGTCAATAGCGAATTTGTCCGGGCCGAAGCGCTGATGCGCGAACACGTTCTGACCAACCGGGATGTAATCCTGCGCGAACTGCAGCGAATCGTTAGCTGAACCACGCCCCAGCCCATCCCCGCCATCGCGCCAAACAGAGCCCTCGGATCGCCAGATCCGGGGGCTTTTTTATGGCGTCTCATACGGTCGAGACACCTGAAGGCCGGATGTCATCTTTCACACATTGCATGCAATCTGTTGATTAACGCCATTTGTTTAGCTATTTTTCCGCCTACAAAACCCAACATTGCATGCAGGATTATAAAAATGCGTAAGACCACTCGCCTAAAACAGCTTATCCATGACCGCGAACTGCTGGTGATGCCCGGGGCGTTCGACCCGGTCTCGGCGCGCATCGTCCAGGAGGCAGGTTTCCCGGCCGTGCAAGCCACTGGCTTTGGTATTTCCGTCAGCCACCTGGGCCTGCCGGACTACGGTTTCCTGTCCTTTTCCGACATGGTGGCCGTTACCCAGCGCCTGGTGGATGCCGTGGATATTCCGGTGATGGCCGACGGTGACACCGGCTTCGGCAATGCGGTCAATGCCTGGTACACGGTCAAGGCCTTTGAACGCATTGGTTGCGCCGGGGTGAATATCGAAGACCAGGTATTCCCCAAACGCTGCGGTCACCTGGACGGCAAATCGCTGGTGCCCATTGAAGAAGCGGTGGCCAAGATCCGCGCCTGCGCCGAAGCCCGGGAAGACCAGGACTTTGTGATCAACGCGCGCACCGATGCGCTGGCCGTTGGCGGTATTGAAGAAGTGATCCGCCGGGGCAATGCCTACCTGGAAGCCGGGGCCACCATGATCTTTATCGACGGCATGACCTCCAAGGAGCTGTCGCGCCAAGCCGTGCAAGGTATTCGCGGGCCGGTGGCGATCAATGTGGTCGAAGGCGGCCGCTCGCCGTCGGACTTCACCTTTGCCGAGATGGAGGAGATCGGTATTGCCCGGGTCAGCCTCCCCGGCACCCTGATGCTCTCGGCCATCCAGGGCATGCGCGACGCCCTCGCGGCGGTGAAGAAAAACGGCCAGGCCGGTGGGCCGGATGTGCGCCTGGCCAACTTCCGCGAGCAGATGGAGTTGGTGGGCTTTAACCAAATCTTTGCCCTGGAAAAACGCTTTCTGGCCGGCCTGGCCAACCCGGGAGTGGCCCAATGAGCGCCAGCGCAAACACACCGTTGAACATCATCGAGAAAATCTGGGCCCAGCACGTGGTCGCCGAAATGGACGATGGCCAGTCCCTGCTGCATATCGACCGGGTGTTTTTGCACGACCGCGCGGGCCCGCGTGTGCTGATGGTGCTTGACGAAGAAGGCCACACGGTGGCAAACCCGGCGCTGGTCTACGGCGTCATGGACCATATCATCGACACCACCCCGGGGCGCGACGACTCCACCCTGTTCAAAGGCGGCAAACGCTTTATCCAGGCCTTTCGCGCAGCGGCGCATAAAGGTGGCATTCGCCTGTTCGATATCGGCGATCCCAAGCAAGGCATCTCCCATGTGGTGGCGCCCGAACAAGGCATCGCCCTGCCCGGTAGCACCTTGGTGTGCTGCGACAGCCACACCTGCACCAACGGTGGTATCGGCGCGCTGGCCTGGGGTATCGGCACTTCCGAAGGCGAACACGCCGTGGCCACGCAAACCCTGGTCCGCCGCCGCCCGCGCACCATGAAAGTGACCTTTACCGGCCAGTTGCAGCCAGGCGTATATGCCAAGGACATGGCCCTGGCCCTGATCGGCCGCTTTGGCGCGACCGGCGGCGCCGGCCATGTGATCGAGTTCTGTGGCGAAGCGGTGCAGGCGCTGGATATCGCCGGGCGCCTGACCCTGTGCAATATGGCCGTGGAGTTCGGCGCCTGGACCGGGCTGGTCGCCCCTGACGAGGTGACCTTCGACTGGCTCAAGGGCCGTACTTTCGCGCCTAGCGGCGAGATGTGGGAGCAGGCGGTCAGCCATTGGCGCACCCTGGCGTCCGACCCGGGCGCCCATTGGGACGCCGAGTTGACCCTCGACTGTTCGCAAATCGCCCCCTACGTCACCTGGGGCACCAACCCCGGACAGGCCATGCCGATTGATGCCGTCGTGCCCCAGGGCGATGGCGCCGACAGCGAAAAAGCCCTGGCCTATATGGACCTGCAAGAAGGCCAATCTTTGCTGGGCATGCCGGTGGACGCCGCCTTTATCGGTTCGTGCACCAATAGCCGGCTGCCGGATCTGCGCATCGCCGCCCAGGTGGTCAAGGGCCACAAGGTGGCGCCGGGAGTTACCGCGCTGGTGGTACCGGGCTCCACCGAGGTCAAGCACGCCGCCGAAGCCGAAGGCCTGGACCAGATCTTTCTTGCTGCCGGTTTCGAATGGCGCGAGAGCGGCTGCTCGCTATGCTTCTACGCGGGTGGCGATACATTCGACCGCCCTGGCAAACCGGCGCGCCGGGTGATCAGCAGCACCAGCAGGGC
>JBCECW010000029.1:0-13598 GCA_039207785.1 Pseudomonas sp.
GTCTTTCTTGGCAGTCGACCAGCTCGCACCCAGGGAAAGCGACGAATCGAATTGCCCTTCGATCTCGCCGATATTGAAACTTACCGCGCCGGCGTGGGCCGACATGCCCATTGCGATCGCGATTGCCAGAGTCTTTGGCTGGAACAGTCCGGGCCTTTTTGTTGTTGTCATGCGGCTCTCCTAGTTGGTGAAACTGAGATGCACCGTACTCAGCGGATGACAGGCGGATAAGCGCACGAAGGATTGATTCTTTCTGTCGCCCAAAAGTATGAATGCCCGCACCATGCGGCCATCACAGGGCACCAACACTGGGATGAATGGAGCCTTATACGGATGTAGGGGAACTTTTGCTTTTGTATTACAAAACCTACATCCATAAATCGCTGGTGCGCGAAGCGCACCCTACGGTTTTTGCGTAAACGAGGCGTATCGGATTTGCCGCACTGCCGTAGGGTCGCCGGTCCGCGTTCGGCCGCGCACCAAGGGATTTCAAACCCAAACACGCGGCATAAAAAAAGGCCGACCCCGATGAGGAGTCGGCCTTTTTGGCCTTGCGGGCGAGGTTACTGGCCGGCGTATTTCTGCAGGTTGGCCATCATCGCTTGCAGGGCTTGCAGGCTGTCTTCGGGGTGGCTGGCGCCTTCGAAGTCGCCGATCTGTTTCCAGGCCGCGGCCACGTCATTGGCATCGAAGCCGGCTTTAGGATCGAAACCGGCGCCGTTGCTGCGCTCCCAACGAACCTTGCCGATCCAGCCGCCGCCCACTTCATAGAGACCGGCAGTGTCCTGGCAGTTTTCACTACCCAGGTACACCACCAGCGGGCTGACCAGTTCAGGCTTCAGCTGTTCGAACACTTGTTGCGGAATCAGGCCTTCGGTCATCCGGGTGCCGCCGGTAGGGGCAATGGCGTTGACGAAGATATTGTTCTTGCGGCCTTCGATGGCCAGGGTGCGGGTCAGGCCGTACAGGCCGAGCTTGGCCATGCCGTAGTTGGACTGACCGAAGTTGCCGTAGATGCCCGAGGTGGACGAGGTAAAGATCACCCGACCGTAGTTTTGCTCACGCATATGCGGCCAGGCAGCACGGGTCACCTTGTAGGCGCCGGCCACGTGCACCTGGTAAACCAGGTCCCAGTCGGCGTCTTCCATCTTGTGGAAAGTCTTGTCGCGCAGGATACCGGCGTTGTTGACCACCACATCGATGCGGCCAAAGGCGTCGAGAGCGTTTTGTACGATTTTCTCGCCATCGGTAACCGAGTCATGGTTGGCCACGGCAGTGCCGCCGGCTTCGAGAATTTCTGCGACCACGCGGTCTGCTGCCGAAGCGTTGGCGCCTTCACCGTGGGTGCTGCCGCCCAGATCGTTGACCACCACCTTGGCGCCCGCTTTGGCAAATGCCAAGGCGTGGGCGCGGCCGATACCACCGCCAGCGCCGGTGACGATTACAACCTTGTCTTCAAAACGAACGGACTCGCTCATACATAACTCCTGTGGCAGATGGCAGAACATGCAATGCCGCCGAGTTTCCGGGAGCACGGGGCCCGCCACAATAAAAGCGGCCGGGGCTGAATAGCGCCCAATAAGGTTAGGGCATGATTCGCCGCCGCGTTGAGCTGGCGCCCCCTAGCGGCCGGGCGTGGGCGCCGGGCATTTCTGCGCCGGGTTGGCCGGCGGCGCGATGGCGCTGTAGCGATAGGTGACACCACGGTCGGGCGCACCGCCGGCAATCACCAGGAACATGCCGAAGCTGGAGGTATGCACGTCGGCCTGCAACTGCGCGGGGTTGCTGATATCCAGGCTGACTTCGCGGCTGTTATGGCCCCAGGCGAGCAGCGGAATACCGTTGAAATCGTTATCGGCAAATTGATAGCGGCTGCCATCCAGGGTGCCACCGATGCTTAGTTGCGCCACGCAGCGGTCCTGGCGTTGCAGCCGCACGCTGAGTTGCTGCTGGGCATCGATCTGCAGATGCACCAGGCCGGCGGTGCCCGGCGCATCCAGCACCGGGACGTTGGCGCGGCTGGCCAACAGCGGCCATAGCCCCGGCGCATGCCCGGGGTTGTCGAGCGGCTCTTGGGCGTACCAGCCGTCGAACAACGGCGGTGCGTCCTGCACCCTCTCCATGCTGGCGCAACCACTCACCAGCAACACCGCCACCAAGCCAACGCTGCGCATACCCTGCCCCACCGGAAAAACCAGCGGCTAGGCTACCGCAGCCTTGGCCAGTGCCGCACGAAACGCTTGATAGTGCTGCAGCACCTGGCACGGCGCCTCGGTTTGCGGGTAGTGGCCGATGCCGTCCAGCAGCACGGTATCGGGCGCGGGGATCAGCTCGCGGTAACGCGCGACCATATGGGAGCCCGAGATCGGGTCGACCGCGCCGTCAATCACCCGCAATGGCAAACCGCCTGTTTGCATCGCCGCCAGCCAGCGGTCGCGCTGTTGGCGGCGCTCGGGAATGTAATGGATCAGGCGATGCATCACCGCCGGGCCGTTTTCGCGGGCAATCAGGCTCCAGAAATCATCCAGTTCCTGCTCGCTTGGCTGCGTATGCGGGCCAAACACCTGGGCAAAACTGGCGGCCAGTTTCTTGCGGCTGAATAGCCGACCAATCAGCGGCCCCAGCGGGCTAAGCAAGAGCTTTTGCACCAGCACCGGGCGATGGGTTTCAGGGAATAGGCCGCCGTTTAAAAACACGCACGAGGCCAGACGCACCTAGCCATCGTGATGGCGGGCCACCAGTTCCTGGGCGACGCTGTCGCCGTAGTCATGGGCGAGCACATGCACCGGGGCGTCGATATCGAGATGGCGCAGCAGCGCCTGCTGGATATCGGCCTATTCAAGCAAGCGGTAGTCATGGCCACGGGGTTTGGCCGAGTCGCCAAAACCGAGCATGTCACAGGCGATGACCTGGTAATGCTGGGCCAGGGTGTTCCAGAGAAAATGCCAATCCCAACTGGCGGTGGGAAAGCCGTGAATCAGCAACAACGGCTCACCCTGCCCTGCCGTCCAGTAAGCGATGGTATGGCCGTTAACGGTCAGGCTCTTCCCCTGCGCGCGCCAGTCGCGCAGGGGAATGCCGGCGAGCGCCGGCGTCATCAGACGGCGTAGCCAGGGTTCTGCTGGTCGAGTTTGCGCAGCAGCGCCGGCCAGGCCAGGTTGCCGCCCATGCCCTGGGAGGTTTTCATCACGCCCTGCACCATGGCTTTGGCGCCATCGAGAATCTGCTGGGGAATATGGATCAGCTCGGCGCCGCCGCTCTGCGCCATTACCTGCACTTCGCAGGCGCGCTGCAGGGTGAACATCATCAGAAAGGCGTCGGCGATGCCGGCCGAGCAGGTCATCAGGCCGTGGTTAGGCAGGATCATAAAGTTGCTGTCGCCCAGGTCCGCCTGCAGGCGCGCCTTCTCTTCATGGTTCAGCGCCACGCCTTCGTAGCCGTGGTAGGACAGGCTGGCGAGCACAAACAGCGACTGCTGCGACAGCGGCAGCAAACCCTGCTTCTGCGCCGACACGGCAATGCCGGCGGCGGTATGGGTATGGATCACGCAACCCACGTCGTGACGCACTTCGTGCACGGCGCTGTGGATGGTGTAGCCGGCGGGGTTGATCTCGTACGGGCTGTCCATTTGCTTGACGCCGTTGAGGTCGACCTTAACCAGGCTGGAAGCGGTGATTTCGTGGAACATCAGCCCGAACGGGTTGATCAGGAAGTCGTCGGTGCCCGGCACCTTGGCGGAGATATGGGTAAAGATCAGGTCGTCCCAGCCATGCAGTGCGATCAGGCGGTAGCAGGCGGCGAGGTCGACACGGGCCTGCCACTCGGCGGCAGAGACCTGGTCTTTGATAGTCGGTACAGGTTTGATTTGCGCAGCAGTCACGGCGATCACCTCGGTTGTTGTTTTTTTAAGTGAGGTTGAGTCTAGCGAGGGATCGCGGGGGTGGTAGTCGCTATTGCGGCCAGCTTGGTGGCCTTGGGAGTCAGGGGTAGCGACCGTAGATTAAAACCCTCACCCCAGCCCTCTCCCGCTTGCGGGAGAGGGCTGGGGTGAGGGCGCTCTTACGACTCAGGCTTTCAGCGTCGCCGCAAATGCCGCCAACCACGGCTCGGCATCGCTCTCCGGCGTTACGCTTTCGCTGGCATCCAGTTGCAGCATCGGCTGCACTTCGCGCAGGCCCAGCTCGGCGAACAGTTCGCGCAGTTGCTCGCCTGCGCCGCAGAAGGTATCGCCATAGCTGGCATCGCCCAGGCCAATAACCGCGCCAGGCAAGCCGCGCCATTCACTGGGCAGCACATCGCGGATGCTATGAAACAGCGGCTGAATATTGTCGGGCAGTTCGCCCATGCCGGTGGTGGACGTCACCGCCAGGAACGCCTGGGGCGCGAAAGCCTTGAGCTCATCCAGGGTCACGCGTGGGTTGTGCCAGGCCTCGAAGCCTGCTGCCTTGAGCAGTTTCTCGGCATGCCGAGCCACTTCCTCGGCCGTACCAAATACCGTACCGGACAAGATCGCCACTTTCATTCAAACGCTCCCCGAGCTGTTAAAAACGCCGGGCATTATGCCTGAGCCTGAAGGCTCTGGTTCCAGCCCTGCAAAGGCGCTATGGCCAGGCTCGCACCCCGCTTATCGGAAATATCCTACAGCGATCAAATAAAGCCGAACGGCGACGGTCTCAGCAACAGTTTCTTATTGCCTGCCCAGCTGTCCGGAGCACGCCATGCAAACCTTATTAACCAGCGAAGAGCTGGATTTTATCCAAGACCTGCCGCCCGAGCCTGCAAGCCCAGCGCAGACCCCCAGCCTGAAAGTCGACGGCCTGACCCAGACCAAAGCCCTGCTGACCCGCCTGGCTGCCAGCGACCAATTGACCATCGAAGCGCACTTCAACGGCGAGCGCGTGACCTTCCCGCTGCAATTGGTGGAAGACGAATTCCATAGCCTGAGCCTGGAAATCGGCGCGCCGCAGGTGGTGGAACAAGGCCCGGCCGAACGCCCGTGGCGGCTGCACCTGAGCCCCGCCGTCGAGTTGCTGGATGAACAGGGCAACCCCAGCGGCCTGTGGTTGCACAGTGTGTCCACCACCGGCTTGTTGGTTGAAGTGCGGCATAAGGTGGTGCCCAACAGCTTTACGTTCTGGCTGCCACAAGCCGGCGCCGAGCCGATCCGCTTGCAGGGCATCCTCGCCCGGCGTACCGACCAGCGCCTGGTGGCCTACCGCCTGAGCGGGCGCGAAACCGTGCATAGCGAACGGCTGCGCCAGTACATCTATCAGCAGCACCGCTTGCTGAATCCGCTGGAAACAGCCGCGGCAGTCTGACGAACAACCTGCTCTATCTCGCATCTCTGCTGGCATTTACCCAGCCAAAACCACTACTCTTCGCACCACGCCCCGCCACCCCTGGGGCGCTTTTTTTTGCCAAGGTTCTACCCGAACCGCGGCAAGGCTTCGAGGAGATACACAATGTCTGCTTCCCCCGTCACCCTGATGGTGGCGCGCCGTGTGCCCCGCGAGCAGTACCAGGACTTTATGCTCTGGCTGCGCGAAGGCGAGCAACTGGCCACCGACTTCCCCGGTTATCTGGGCTCCGGCGTACTCGCCCCGCCGCCCGATGACGACGAATTCCAGATCGTATTCCGCTTCGCCGATGCCGAGCTGCTGGCCAGCTGGGAGCATTCCGCCTCGCGCCGTGCCTGGCTGCAACGTGGCCAGGGGCTGTTTGCCCAACCGCTGGAACACCGCGTGCAAGGTATCGATGCCTGGTTTGGCAGCGCCAGCCGCGCGGTGCCGCGCTGGAAACAGAGCGTGGCGATCTGGCTGGCATTCTTTCCGGTATCGCTGGCCTTCAACCTGCTATTTGGCGGGCTGCTGAGCGAGCTGCCGCTGGCCGTGCGTATCCTGCTAAGTACCCTGGCACTGACGCCGTTGATGACCTACTGGTTTATTCCCCTGTCTACCCATTTGCTGGCGCCGTGGTTGCATAAGCGCAAGGCGTTGCCGGTGATGGACAGCTCGGCGCTGGCCGGCAGCACCAAGTAATACGCGTCCTTTTGTGCCCGGCGGCAGACTGGGGTAACGTTGCCGGGCCTGTTTGCCTGCGAGTTCCCCATGTCTGCTTCTGCCCCCATTCTGCTGACCGGTGCCGGCCAACGTGTTGGCCTGTATTGCGCCGAACGTTTGCTTGATGACGGCCACCCGCTGATCGTGACCTACCGCCAGGAGCGCGCCAGCTTGCAGCGTTTGCGCGAGCGCGGGGCCATTACCCTCAAGGCGGACTTTGCCAGCGAAGCCAGCATCCTGGCCTTTGTCGCCGAACTGAAAACCCACACCAGCAGCCTGCGCGCCATTGTGCATAACGCCTCGCAGTGGCTGGCGGAAACGCCGGGCGACGAAGGCGCGATCTTTCAGCAGATGTTTGCCGTGCATATGCTCGCGCCCTACCTGATCAACCTGCACTGCGCCGACCTGCTGCGCCAGGCGAGCCCGGCGGATATCGTGCATATCAGCGACGATGTGGTGCATAAAGGCAGCGCCAAGCACCTGGCCTATTGCGCCAGCAAGGCGGGGCTGGAAAGCCTGACCTTGTCCTTTGCCGCCAAATACGCCCCGGCGATCAAGGTCAACGGTATCGCCCCGGCGCTGATTCTGTTCAATGACGGCGACAGCGCCGACTACCGCGCCAAGGCCCTGGCCAAATCGGCGCTGGGCAGCGAACCGGGCGCGCAGGTGATTTACCAGAGCCTGCGTTATCTGCTCGACAACCCTTATGTCACCGGCACCACGCTTAGCGTCAATGGCGGCCGGCACCTGAAATAAACCGATTGGAGTACACCGCTATGCCGCGACTGGAGCCTGGAATGGCGCGCATCAAGGTCAAAGACCTGCGCCTGCGCACCTTTATCGGAATCAAGCAGGAAGAAATCGACAACAAGCAGGACGTGCTGATCAACCTGACCATCCTTTACCCCGCCGTCGATGCGGTGCAGGTCAACGATATCGAGCACGCGCTGAACTACCGCACCATCACCAAGGCCATCATTGCCCACGTGGAAAACAACCGCTTTGCCCTGCTCGAGCGCCTGACCCAGGAGTTGCTCGACCTGGTGATGGCCCACCCGGCGGTGCGTTATGCCGAGGTGGAAGTGGATAAGCTGCACGCCCTGCGCTTTGCCGAATCGGTGTCCATTACCCTCGCCGGCCATCGCTGAGCCACGCTTTAACCGCCGCGCCCGCATTGCCGTGGGCGTCGGGCGCTTCTATCATCGCGCCCATTGCGTGACCCAATTCCCCTGCCGTTCTCGGAGTACCTGCCATGACCGAGCAAGAACAGATCGAACTCGAAGCCGCCGCCTTTCGCCAACTGGTGCAACACCTGCGCGATCGCACCGATGTGCAGAACATCGAACTGATGAACCTCGCCGGTTTTTGCCGCAACTGCCTATCCAAGTGGTACAAGGCCGCCGCCGATGATGTCGGCCTGGCGGTAACCATCGACCAGGCCCGCGAAGAGGTCTATGGCATGCCTTACAGCGAGTGGAAAACCAAATACCAGAAAGAAGCCAGCAGCGATCAGCAAGCGGCGTTCAATAAAGGCCAGAAGTAATGACTGCACTTAGCGACTTCCGCGCTGCCCTGCGCAGCGACCAACACCTGTTTGCCAGCACCCTGGCGTTTATCGCCGAGCACTACGACTACCAACCGAGCGCCTTCGTAAATGGCAACCAGAACAATGCCAGCGGGCAGAACGAAGGTTCGTGCAAAACCCTCGGCCTGGCGTTGCTCGAAGGCCTGAGCCTGGAAGAAACCCTGCGCGCCTTTGGCGAGCATTACCGCAGCGTGCTGGCCACCCCCACCGGCAGCGACCACGGCAATATCCGGGCGCTGATGGAAACCGGTTTGAGCGGGGTTAACTTCAGCCAGCAAGCGCTCAAGCACAAGGCCTAGGGCCGGTTTTAGCGAGCTGCAAATAAAAGCGTCCGTGTAGCAGAAATCCTACATACATCACAGAAACCACCGCTTATTCTGCCCGCCGGTCTACGCCATGGACGGTGCCCTGCGGCTGCAAGAATGCGCCCTGCCGTCCACTCCCCGGAGTTGCACGGATGCAGCCAACCCCAATGCAGCAACAAACCCTTGTGTGGAAACCCTGGATCAACCCCGGCCTGGAAAACCTGCGCCTGCGCCAGGATGACAGCGGCATTCATGCCAGCAGCCACCTGATCCAGAGTGTGCGCGGCAACAGCATTGCCGCCACCTATGTCCTTAACTACGACCCGCGCTGGCGCTTCCGCCGCCTGTGGCTGAAGGTGGATAACCTCGGCCAGCGCAGCCTCAAGCTGGAGCGCGATATTCGCGGCCATTGGCTGCTCGATGGCGAACCACGTCCGGACCTCAACGACTGCCAGCACCTGATGCTTTCGGCCACACCCTTTACCCACACCGCGATCTTGCAGCGCAGCGGGTTGGAGGTGGGGCAAAGTGAAGAGGTGCAGGTGGCGCATGTGGATATGCTCACCTTTACCGTGCAGGCACGCAGCCAGCGCTACCAGTGCCTGCGCCAGCAGGATGAGCACACCCTGTATCGCTACGAAACCGCCGGCAAGCAGAGCCGCGAGTTGACCATGGATAACCAGGCGTTTTTGACCAAGGCCAGCGAGCAGTACCTGCGGCTGACCTCGAAGATGGCGTTGGAACTGAATACCTGGGTGTAACCGTCTCATTAACGCCGTTCCCATAGGGTGCGCGAAGCGCACCCTACGAGAGTGTGGCGAACCCAACCTTGCTGTTTGCGCCAAGCCCGTAGGGTGCGCTCCGCGCACCGTGACGATATCGAGAGCGCACCCGAGCGTGGCGGCTTGACGATTTACGCCTTGGCCGGAACCCCTACTGCTTCGACCGCAGCCGGCTCAGCCGACCAGCCCTTGAGCCGTTCCACACTCTCGCGATACGGCTTCAAGCCTTTGGCCAGCAGCACCACCGAGAACAGCACGGCAATCGTGGTCACGATCAGCAGCGAATACTGCAGCGCGTTGTCGTTGCCGAACACATAGTCCGTCACCAACGCCACGGCGGTCGGGCCAATGCCCAGGCCGATCAGGGTAATCACAAACAGATAGATGGCCGAGGCCTGGCCGCGCATCGAGTTGGGCATGATGTCCTGGATGGCCGCCGGCGCTACGCCGAATGGCATGCTCAGGAAGAACACCGCCGGGCACATAAACACCGAGGCGATATTGCCGCTGGTGGCCAGCGGGAAAGCCAGCACGCAGGGCAAGGCGCCCAGCGCGGCGATCAGGCCAACGCGCATATTGGCGTCGGTGCGCCCGCGTTTACGCATCCAGTCCGCCAGGCGCCCGCCAAACACGATCCCCAGGCAACCGAACACGGCAACGATGCTGCCGTACACCACGCCGACATGGCCGGCATCCCAGCCGTAGGTGCGCACGTAAAAGGTCGGAATCCAGGCGGCGCTGCCGTAGCCAGCGAAGGCCAGGCCAGCAAAGCCGAAGTTATGGCACAGCACGGTGGTGCGGTTGGTCTTGATATAGCGCCCTACTTCGCTCAGTGGCACGGCAACACCAGCCCCCACGCCACGCCGTGCAGGTTCCTTGACGGCCAGCATCAGCAAGGTGAACAGCACGCCGGCAGCGCCCAGTAGCAGAAAGATCAGTTGCCAGGGACGCACTTCACCGAATACCGGCAACACCACATCGCCTTGGGCCGAGGCAAATTTGATTACCAAGCCGCCGAGCAAAAAGGCCAAGCCAGACCCCAGGTAAACCCCCATGGAATACACGCTGATGGCCGTGGCCCGGCGCTCGCTGGGGAAGCTGTCGGCAATCAGTGAATAGGCTGCTGGCGACAATGCCGCTTCGCCCACGCCCACACCAATGCGGCAGAGTAGAAATTGCCAGTACAGCTTGGCCATGCCGCAGGCAGCGGTCATGGCGCTCCAGAACAGCACGCCAATGGCAATAAGGCCGCGGCGGCTTTTGGTGTCGGCCAAACGCCCCAGGGGAATGCCGCACACGGTATAGAACAACGCAAACGACAGGCCCATCAGCAGGCTCATTTGCGTGTCGCTGATCACCAGGTCGCGGCGGATGGGGCCGACCAGCAGGTTGAGAATCTGCCGGTCAATAAAGGACAGGACATACGCCACCATCAGGATGGTGACAGTGCTCCAAGCACGGAGGCTGGAGGGATAACCGGCATTATTGTTGTTATGCACCATGGTCTCCTTCGGCGCTGCCAGTGCAACGCGCGGCCGTTGAAAGAGCTCGCAGAGTAGCCCTATCCAAGCCGCCATTTGGCCCTTATCAGCCAAGCGAATGCAGGCACGGGCTTTTGGCGAATGACCTGCCAGTCAGGGGCTGTTTTTTACTTCCTGGAATCGCTCTTTGGGTTGATTGACGAACGTTTTTTCGCCTCGACGACGGCCTCGTAGGGTGTGCTCCGCGCACCATGGCGGTGGGGAGGCGGACGCAACGGTGCGCGGAGCACACCCTACGAGGACCGCGTTAAGCACAAAAAACCCGCCGAAGCGGGTTTTTCTCAGTGCCAGGCAAAAGCTTGTTACCAATTACAGGCCAGCTGGCGCCTGTTCGCAGAGCTCGGTGAGGGTTTGCACCCACTGCGGGTGATCGTTCAGGCACGGCACCAGCACCAACTCCTGGCCACCGGCTTCGTGGAATTGCTCCTGGCCACGAATACCGATTTCTTCCAGGGTTTCGATGCAGTCGGCGACAAAGGCCGGGCACATCACCAGCAGCTTTTTCACCCCTTGCTTGCCCAGCTCATCCAGGCGCGCTTCGGTATAGGGCTCGATCCATTTATTGCGGCCCAGGCGCGACTGGAACGATACCGACCACTGCCCCGGCTTCAGGCCCAGGCGTTCGGCAAAGGCTTCGGCGCTGCGTTGGCATTGGCTGCGGTAACAGAAGGCCATGATCTCGTCGCTGACGCCTTTGCTGTCTGGCGCGCGCAGGTCGTGGGCGGGGTCGCGCACCAGCTTGCGGATATGGCTTTCGGGCAGGCCATGGAAGCTCAGCAACAGGTGGTCGAAGCCTTGCTCCAGGTACGGCTGGGCGCTGGCGACCAGGGCGTCGATATAGGCCGGTTCAGCGAAGAACGGCCGTAGCGTGGCAAATTCCAGCGCCAGCTGCTGCTCGCGCACCACGCGCTTGGCTTCTTCGATCACGGTGGTCACCGTGCTGTCGGCGAACTGGGGATAAAGCGGCGCCAGGGTGACTTTCTTGATGCCTTGCTTGGCCAGGCGCGTCAGCACGCTTTGCAGCGACGGCTCGCCGTAGCGCATCGCCAATTCCACCGGGCCGTGCTTCCAGGTGTTCTGCATGGCGGCTTGCAGACGTTGGCTCAGCACGACCAGCGGCGAGCCGCCTTCCCACCAGATCGAGCCATAGGCTTCGGCCGACGCTTGCGGGCGCTTGATCAGGATCAGCGATACCAGCAGGCGACGAATGGGCCATGGCAGGTCGATGACATAGGGGTCCATCAAAAACTGGTTGAGGTAGCTGCGTACATCGGCCACCTGCGGCGAGGCCGGCGAGCCGAGGTTGACCAGAAGCAAGGCGTGATCGGTCATGCACATTCCCTAACAAGGCGTAATAGAGCGAACGAAGGCCGGCATTATAGGGACGAATACAGTGCGCAAACAAAGCGCGCAGTGGCCGGCGAAGCGTTCTATACCTAACACAAGCACACAGGCCATTCGAACCTGTGGCCCATCCGCGAATCACAACGAGGCAGGTGCCTCGCCAATACCCGGTGGCCGCCGCGCTAACAACCTGCGCCTCGCATGAGGTCAGACAGCCAGAGGTCGGATATGAGTGTCCCCATCGCCATTATTGGCACCGGCATTGCCGGTCTTTCTGCCGCACAAACCCTGCACGATGCCGGTCTGCCCGTGCAACTGTTCGATAAAAGCCGTGGCAGCGGCGGCCGCATGGCCAGCAAGCGCAGCGATGCTGGCGCGCTGGACATGGGCGCCCAGTACTTTACCGCCCGCGACCGGCGCTTTCTGGAAACCGTACGCCAGTGGCAGGCCCGTGGCTGGGTCGCCGAGTGGTCGCCCAGCCTCTACACCTTCAGCAATGGCCTGCTGGGCGCCTCGCCCGACGAGCAGGTGCGCTGGGTTGGTTCGCCCCGAATGAGCGCCATTACCCGGGCGATGCTGGGAGCACTGGCGGTGAAGTTTTCCTGCCGGATTACCGAAGTGTTCCGCGGCCCCGAACACTGGAGCCTGCAAGATGCCGACGGCCAGACCCACGGCCCCTTCAGCCACGTGATCATCGCCACACCCGCCTCCCAAGCCGCCGGCCTGCTGGCCGCGGCACCGAACCTGGCGGGCGCCGCGGCCAGCGTGGCCATGGATCCGACCTGGGCGGTGGCCCTGGCCTTTGCCGAGCCGCTGGCGACGCCGGTGGAAGGCTGCTTTGTTCGCGAAGGCCCGCTCGACTGGCTGGCACGCAACCGCAGCAAACCGGGGCGCGACACGGCCATGGATACCTGGGTGCTGCACGTCAGCAGCAACTGGAGCCGCCAGCACCTGGACCTGGGCAAAGACGAGGTGATCGAGCACCTGCACGGCGCCTTCGCCGAACTGATTGGCTGCGCCCTGCCGGCGCCGGTATTCAGCCTGGCACACCGCTGGCTGTATGCGCGGCCGGCAAGCAACCATGAATGGGGCTCGCTGCAGGATGCCGACCTGGGGCTGTATGCCTGTGGGGATTGGTGCTTGTCCGGGCGAGTGGAAGGCGCCTGGTTAAGTGGCAAGGAGGCGGCGCAGCGGTTGGTGGATAATTTGCGCTGAGATCGTCGTTAGGGCTGGCCCTCACCCCTAGCCCCTCTCCCGCACGCGGGAGAAGGGAACCCGTCGGCGTACCGCGTTCAAGCGCCCTCTCCCTCGGGGAGAGGGCTGGGGTGAGGGCCAGGCGTTACGCGACTATCAGCCGAATGCTACCCTCACCCTGCCCTCATCCTCCCAGCAGTAGTGAGCCATGACCGACCTCGCCAACCAGTTGGAAACCGATAGCTCCATCTATAAAACCCTGCTCGAATCGACCAAGGCCATTCCCTGGCGAATCGACTGGAAAACCATGCAGTTCACCTATATCGGCCCGCAGATCGAGCCGTTGCTGGGCTGGACCCCGGATAGCTGGAAAACCGTCGACGACTGGGCCACCCGCATGCACCCCGAAGACCGCGACTACGTGGTGAATTTCTGCGTATCACAGTCCCAGGCCGGCACCGACCATGAGGCCGACTACCGCGCCCTGACTGCAGATGGCGACTACGTGTGGATTCGCGATGTGGTGCACGTGGTGCGCAAGGATGGCGAGGTAGAAGCGCTGATCGGCTTTATGTTCGATATCAGCGAGCGCAAGCAAACCGAAGAAAAACTGCTGGCCCTGCAGAAGGAGCTGGAAGAACTGTCGTTCAAGGACGGCCTGACCGGCGTGGCCAACCGCCGTATGTTCGACTCGATCATCGAAGTGGAATGGACCAACGCCCGGCGCAACCACCAACCGCTGTCGCTGGTGCTACTGGATATCGACTACTTCAAGCAATACAACGACC
>JBCECW010000030.1:0-13382 GCA_039207785.1 Pseudomonas sp.
GCCTATGGGTGGCTGAAGACGGAGAGCGGCGTACATCGCCTCGTCCGCATCTCGCCCTACGACAGCGCCGCTCGTCGACACACCAGCTTCTCGAGCGCCTGGGTCTATCCGGTGGTCGACGACACGATCAACATCGAGATCAACGAGAGCGACCTGAAGGTCGACACCTATCGTTCGTCCGGCGCCGGTGGCCAGCACGTCAACACCACCGACTCGGCGATCCGCATCACCCACATTCCCACCGGCACCGTGGTCGAGTGCCAGGAAGAGCGTTCGCAGCACAAGAACCGCGCCAAGGCCATGGCCTGGCTGTCGGCCAAGCTCAACGACCAGCAGGAAGCTGCCGCGCATAAAGAGATTTCCGATACCCGTCGTTTGCTGGTGGGCTCCGGTGATCGCTCCGAACGTATCCGCACCTATAACTTCCCCCAGGGCCGGGTCACCGACCACCGTATCAACCTGACCCTGTATAACCTGGACGATGTCCTGGCCGGTGGCGTCGACGCGGTAATCGAGCCGCTGCTCAGCGAATACCAGGCCGATCAACTGGCGGCGTTGGGAGACTGACCCGTGGCGGGCACCGGCGGCGCTACCTGCATCCAGCACCTGCTCGCCAGCACGGCGTTGCCCGACTCGGACACCGCGGCGCTGGATATCGAGTTGCTGTTGGCGGCAGCACTGGGCAAGCCGCGCAGCTATCTGCGCACCTGGCCCGAGCGGGAGTTGGACGAGGCGCAAATGCAGCGCTTTCAGGCCGCGATTGCCCGTCGCCAGCAGGGCGAACCGGTGGCCTATATCCTCGGTCAGCAAGGCTTCTGGAGCCTGGACCTGGAAGTGGCGCCGCATACCCTGATCCCACGCCCGGACACCGAGCTGCTGGTGGAAACCGCCCTCGAACTGCTGCCGCATAACCCCATTGCCGCCCTGGATCTGGGCACGGGCACTGGCGCTATCGCCTTGGCGTTGGCCACTGAGCGCCCGGGTTGGCAGGTGACCGGCGTGGACCGCGTTCCCGAGGCCGTGGCGTTGGCCGAGCGCAACCGCAGCCGGCTAAAACTCGGTAATGCACAGTTTCGTGAAAGCCACTGGTTTAGCGCCGTCGCCGGGCAAACCTTTGCGCTGATTGTCAGCAACCCACCCTATATTCGCGCCGACGACCATCACCTGGGCGAAGGCGATGTGCGTTTTGAACCGGCCAGCGCCCTGGTGGCCGGCGCCGATGGGCTGGATGATATCCGCCTGATTATCCAGCAGGCCCCCGCGCACCTGGTGCCGGGCGGCTGGCTATTGTTGGAACACGGTTTTGACCAGGCTGCCGCCGTCCGTGAGCTGTTGGCAGCACAACGCTTCACCCATGTTCAGAGCCGCCGTGACCTTGGCGGCCATGAACGCATCAGCCTGGGACAGTACATGCATGAATGACTCACTGAATGACGAGGAACTGCTGCGCTACAGCCGGCAGATCCTGCTCAAGCAAATGGATATCGACGGCCAGCTGCGCCTGAAAAACAGCCGCGCGTTGATCGTTGGCCTTGGCGGCCTGGGCTCGCCCGTCGGCCTTTACCTGGCGGCCGCTGGCGTCGGCGAACTGCACCTGGCCGACTTCGATACGGTGGACCTGACCAATCTGCAACGGCAGATCGCCCACGACACCGCCAGCATTGGCCAGAGCAAGGTCGACTCCATGAGCGCCCGGTTGCTGGCGATCAATCCACACCTGAGCCTGCACGCCCATCGCGCCGCGCTGGATGCCGATAGCCTGGCCGCTGCCGTGGCGGCGGTGGACCTGGTGCTCGATTGCTCGGATAACTTTGGCACCCGCGAGGCGGTCAACGCGGCGTGCGTGGCCGCCGGCAAACCCCTGGTCAGCGGCGCGGCCATTCGCCTGGAAGGGCAACTCTCCGTATTCGATCCACGCCAGCCGAGCAGCCCCTGCTATCACTGCCTGTACGGCCATGGCAGCGAAGCCGAACTGACCTGCAGCGAAGCCGGTGTGGTCGGACCTTTGGTGGGCTTGGTCGGTTCGCTACAGGCGCTCGAAGCGCTAAAACTGCTGGCCGGTTTTGGCGAGCCGCTGGTGGGCCGGCTGCTGTTGGTCGATGCCCTGGGCTCGCGTTTTCGTGAGCTGCGGGTCAAGCGCGACCCGGCTTGTGCCGTCTGCGGTCCGCGCCCATGAATAAGTCGGCGCCTGTCGGGGTATTCGATTCGGGCGTCGGCGGCCTCTCGGTGCTGCTGGAAATCCAGCGACTGTTGCCCAACGAAAGCCTGCTGTATGTGGCCGACAGCGGCCATGTGCCCTATGGCGAAAAAACGCCCGAATTTATTTGCCAGCGCAGCACGGTCATCACCGATTTTCTGCTGGAACAAGGCGCCAAGGCCCTGGTGGTGGCATGCAATACCGCCACGGCTGCCGCCATCAATGAGCTGCGCGCGGCTTATCCACAGCTGCCCATTATCGGGATGGAACCGGCGGTAAAACCGGCGGCCGCCGCCACCCGCAGTGGTGTAGTGGGCGTGCTGGCCACCACCGGCACCTTGCAGAGTGCCAAGTTCGCCGCCTTGCTCGACCGTTTCGCCAGTGATGTGCGGGTGATTACCCGGCCATGCCCGGGGCTGGTGGAGCTGATCGAGGCCGGCCAATTGCACAGCGAGGTCACCCGCGACCTGCTGCGCAGCTATGTCGACCCCTTGCTGGCCGAAGGCTGCGACACGCTGATCCTCGGCTGCACCCATTACCCCTTTATCAAACCGCTGCTACTGGAATTGGTGCCGCCTTCGGTGAGCCTGATCGATACCGGTATGGCGGTGGCCCGGCAGCTGCAACGGCTGTTGGGCGAGCGTGGCCTGCTGGCGGATACGCCTGGCCTGGCCACCCGATTGTGGTCGAGCGGAAATACTTCGAACCTAAATCAGGTCTTGCCGCTCCTACTGGGCAGCGAGGCCAGCGCCGCCGCGCTATTGCGCTAGGACGATGGCGCTGCACTAAGCGCTTTTTGTGCTTTTGCGCCTTTCGTTTATAGCGATCATTTCTATAATCAGGCCTGTATGCAGATCTATGTAGTCAACCTGATACAAAAAGGACGTTGCGATGAAGTTGATTAGCTTGGCTGCGGCTGCAGCCCTTTCCCTCGGAGTTTCCCTGGCCGCGCAGGCGGCTGACGTAACCGTGGCTATTGGCCAGACCGGCGAGTCCACCATGGTTTACCGCCTGGGTACTCAATTCGATTTCGGCACCAGTTGGTGGCAAAGCGATGTAGGTCGCCTCACCGGCTATTGGGATGCCGGCTACACCTACTGGGACGGCGACAAGTCATCCAGCAACCACAGCCTGTCGTTTGCACCGGTGTTCGTCTACGAGTTCGCCGGGGAAAACGTGCGGCCCTATGTGGAAGCCGGTGTAGGTGTGGCGCTGTTTGCCAATACCGAGGTGGAAGACAACAAGCTGGGCTCGGCCTTCCAGTTTGAAGATCGCCTGGGCGTTGGTCTGCGCTTCGCCGATCAGGAAATCGGTATTCGCGCACTGCACTATTCCAACGCCGGTATCAGCCAGCCCAATGACGGCGTAGAGGCGTATACCGTGCATTACCGCGTGTCGTTCTAAGTACCGCGAGTCCGCGCACCACGCGATTTCATCCGATATCGCCATGGTGCGCGGAGCGCACCCTACGGGACCGCGTCGTTTATTCGGGCTTGAACTGGCACGTGAGGTAGCGGTTGCTAAACCCATACCGCAACATCGACCCCACCCGCGCCAGCAAGTAAAACGGATGGGCGCGGTAGTACTGCAATACCGCATTGCCCACCCCTTCTGAGCGGTGTTGTTTCTGGTGGTCGGGCTTTTTGCTGAACAGCCCTTTGAATTGCCACCACTGAATCTGCTCGAACTCCTTTACCGAACGCAGCCCCTGGGCGCGAAACAGTCGGGCGAACGAGCCTTTGCTGAAGTCATGCAGGTGATGCGGATTGCCGTCCAGCGTCGGGGTAATGGGCACCGAGGCAATCACCTGGCCGGCGTCTGCCAATAGGCGGCTGTAGTTGGCTACCAGACGCTCGGGGCTGGGCAGGTGCTCGATGGTTTCCAGGCTGACGATGGCGTCAAAACCCTGCTCGCTGGCAAAGGTTTCGGCGTTGGCGCACACGTAGCTGAGGTTGGGCAATTGGTAATGGGCCTGGGCGTAGGCGATGGCGTCGGGGTCGATATCCACGCCCACCACGGTTTTATCCGGATGCCGCTCCGCCAGGAGCGCCGTGCCATAACCGCAACCACAGGCCATATCCAGCACGCGGGTACCGTGCAGCAAGCCCGAGGCGAACTCATAGCGCTGCATATGGATTTCAAGGGTGGCGTGGTCGGCGGCGTTATTCGGGTCCAGGTCCATTGGATAGATGCGTTCGATGCTATGCAGCGTCATGCCTAATCCCTTAGCGATAAATAGTGGTCAGTTGCTCGCGCTCTTCCAGGCACTCGGCCGAGCCTTCTTCGAAGATCCGGCATACCCACGGCCGGTTCGCATAGATGGTGCAACGCATGGTGTCGCGATCCAGGGCAATGCACCAGCCATCGTCCAGCCGCGCCATCACTTCGGCGCCCCATTCATCGGTGTCGATATAGCGCTCCGGCACACCGGTGTCGGTCAGCAGCATCACTTCCAACTGGCAGCAGCACGCGGCGCAATTGGAGCAGGTGACGGCGGGGGCAGGTTCAAGGGTAACCAGCGGAATGGTGGGAAGGGCGCTCATGGGGGCGACAGTTTACAGACTGTGTCCGCGCCCTGGTTTTAATTCGACCGACAGCCGCTGCAGCAGGGGAAACAACGCCGCCCAGAGCACCGCCAGGATTAGCAGCGTGGGCCATACACCCAATGGCAAACCCACACCCGCCAGACGCGCCCCGGCGTAATACGACAGGGGCGCCGCCACCGCCCCCAGCACACTCGCCAGCCACCAGGGTGTTGCCGTCCACGCCAGGCAATGGCGCAAGGTGGTCGCCAGCAGTGTCCACATCAGCACCAGCCACAGTGGAATCACCAGTCGTGGCTCGGCAAACGCGAACACCCCGGCGTGCATCAACAGGCTGTCGCACACGCTACCCAGCAGCGTAATCGCCGCCAGCACCTTCCACTCGCCGCGCCCCAGCCAAAGCAAATGCACCACCGCCACCAGCACCGGCACAATCAACAATGCCGGTACCTGGGGGCTGTACACGGCGGCAAACCAGCCGAGCTGAAACAGCCCGGCATTGGCCAGCGGCTTAAGCGTCAAAGCGCCCCAGCAGCGGTGCGGGTTGCGCCGCCGGCTTGGCCAACAGCAGCTGGGCGGTGCCGATGGTGCGCTCGATAAAGCCGCCCTCGCAGTAGCACAGGTAAAACTCCCAGAGGCGGAAGAAGTAATCGTCGTAGCCGTGCTCGACCAGGGCATGCCGGGCGTTGCGCAGGTTGTCGTGCCAGATGCGCAGGGTGCGCGCGTAGTGCAGGCCGAAGTCTTCCATATGCAGCAGGTTCATATCGGTGTCGTGGCTGACAATCTCCAGCATCTTGCTTACCGAGGGCAGGGCGCCGCCGGGGAAGATATAGCGCTGGATAAAGTCGACGCTGCGCTTGGCCTGTTCGTAGCGCTGGTCGCGGATGGTGATGGCTTGCAGCAGCATCAGCCCGTCGTCTTTCAACAGCTTGGCGCATTGCTGGAAATAGGTGGGCAGATAGCGATGGCCCACGGCTTCGATCATCTCGATGGACACCAGCTTGTCGAAAGTGCCGTCCAGGTCGCGGTAATCCTGTAGCAGCAAGGTGATGCGGTCTTGCAGGCCCTGGGCGCGGATACGGCGCTCGGTATAGGCGAATTGCTGCTTGGACAAGGTGGTGGTGGTCACCCGGCAACCGTAGTGGCTGGCTGCATAGATGGCCATGCTGCCCCAGCCGGTACCGATCTCCAGCAGGTGGTCGTCGGCGGTCAGCGCGAGCTTCTGGCAGATCCGTTCCAGCTTGTTCAGTTGCGCTTGTTCCAGGCTGTCATCGGGGCCTTGGAACATGGCCGCCGAATACATCATGGTGGGGTCGAGGAACTGCTCGAACAGCTCATTGCCGAGGTCGTAGTGGGCGGCGATATTTTTTTCCGAGCCCTGGCGGGTATTGCGGTTCAGCCAGTGCAAACCGGCGAGCAAGGGCCGGCCGAGCAGGGCCAGGCCACTTTCCATGGCGTCCAGCAGGTCGAGGTTGCAGACAAACACGCGCACCACCGCCGTCAGGTCGGGCGAGCTCCAGTAGCCATGGATATAGGCCTCGCCCGAGCCGATGGAGCCATTGCTGGCCACCAGCGCCCATACGGCCGGGTCGAGCACCTGGATCTCGGCCTGCAACTCGGCACCGGGTTGGCCAAACACCAGGCGTTCGCCGTTTTCGACAATGGTCAGTTGGCCGTGGCGCAATTGTCCTAACAGACGCACCACGGCGGCACGTAGCAGGCTGGCGCCGATACCGGGGCCGCTGCGGGTAAAGGTTTTCGAGCTGAGGCTAGGGCTTTTCATCGGGGCTGTCCGGCAAGGCCACGCGCACAGAACCCTGCGCCGGCTGGTGGGAAAACAAAGGCGTGCGTTTGAGCAGCAGGCGCAGGGCCTGCCAGTAGATGGCGGCCAGCGTCTTGGCCGTCATCCACGGAAAACTCAGCAAGTGCTGGTGCAGGCTGGTACGCGACAGCTCCTGGCGGTGCAGGCTAAGGCTGGCGTCGAACAGCTTGTGCTCGCCCTGCCAGTCGGCCATATGCACCCCCAGGCGCGCGGCCGGCAGGCTGAAGGTCATGCGGTATTCCAGCTCGCGCGGCAGAAACGGCGACACATGAAAGGCCTTGGCCACCCGCACCTGGAACGGCCCGGGCTCGCCATCCGGGCAGGGCAGTACGTAGTGATAACGCTCCTGCCAGGGCGTGTTGCGCACTTCGCAGAGCACGGCCTGCAACTGGCCGATGCTGTCGTAGCAGTAGAAAAAACTCGCCGGATTAAACGCCAGGCCCCAACTGCGAGGTTGCGCCAACAGGCAGATACGCCCGAGCAACGGCTGGCCCAGCGCCTCGCTCACCACCTCGCGCACGGCCTCGCTCAGGCGTTTGCCGTGGCGGGTATAACGCGGCAGAAAATCGCTTTCGTGAAAGGCAAAGGGCGACCAGCGCCCGCGCCCGGCCAGGGGCGACAAGCCCAGCACCTGCTCCTGTTCATCGAGGTCGAGAAACAGCAAGCCCATGCGGTAGCGAAAGGCATGGGCACGCGGGCTAAAACGCCGGTGTTGCACCCAGCCGCTGTACAGGGCGCTGTTCATGGCAGCGCCTCGCCGAATGCCTGGGCCACGCGCAGGGCGCTGACCACGCCGTCTTCGTGAAAACCATTGGCCCAGTACGCGCCGCAGTAGTAGCTGTGCTGGGCGCCGAGCAATTCCTGCCAGCGCGCCTGGGCGGCCACCCCGGCCAGGCTGTATTGCGGGTGGGCGTAGGTATGGCGCGACAACACCTTGGCCGGGTCGATGGCGGCGGTCTGGTTAAGGCTGACGCAGAAGGTGCTGTCGCTCTGGATGCCCTGGAGGATATTCATGTTGTAGGTCACCGCCGCGGCCCGCGCGCGATCGCCGTCGACCCGGTAGTTCCAGCTGGCCCAGGCCAGGCGGCGCTTGGGCAGCAAGCGGGTGTCGGTGTGCAGCACCACCTCGTTATCGGCATAGGGCAGGGCGCCGAGGATGCTCTGCTCGGTGGCGCTGGGCTGGGCCAGCAGGCGCAGGGCCTGGTCGCTATGGCAGGCGAACACCACCTTGTCGAAGCGTTCGCTGCCGGCGGCGCTGTGCACGGTGACGCCCTGCTCATCGCGCTCGACCCGCTGCACCGGGCAGTTCAGCCGGATACGGTCGCGGAAGCTGGCGCACAACGGCTGCACATAACTGCGCGAGCCGCCGCTGACCACGTGCCATTGCGGCCGATTGTTCACCGACAGCAGGCCATGGTTTTTGAAAAAGCGCACAAAGAACTGCAGCGGAAAATTGAGCATTTCCCCCAACGACATCGACCAGATGGCCGCGCCCATCGGCACGATGTAATGGTCGATAAAGCGCTGGCGATAACCGCGCGTAGTCAGGTACGTACCCAGGGTAGTGCTGGCCTCGATGCGGCCGTTTTCCAGGTCGGCCAGGGCCTCGCGGTTAAAGCGCAGAATGTCGCGCAACATGCCCCAGAAGGCCGGCGACAGCAGATTGCGCCGCTGGGCAAACAGGCTGTTGAGGTTATTGCCGTTGTATTCCACGCCGCTGTGCTGGTCGTGCACCGAAAAGCTCATTTCGGTGGGCTGGTAGCGCACCTTCAGGTGCTCAAGCAGGCGGATAAAGTTGGGGTAGGTCCAGTCGTTGAACACGATAAAGCCGGTGTCCACGGCATAGCCCTTGCCGCCCACTGATACGTCCACGGTATGGGTGTGGCCGCCAATCCAGTCGCTGGCTTCGAACACCTGAATGTCGTGCTGGCGGTTAAGCAGGTAGGCCGCCGTCAGGCCGGAAATACCGCTGCCGATAATGGCAATTTTCATACTGCGTCCTTGCGGGTTTCGGGGCTGCGCGCCATACGTTTACCCAGCGCCAGTTGCAGGCCGGTGGGCAAACTGGCGAGCAGTTTCAGGGTGGTGATAAAGGGACCGGGGAAGGCGATTTCGTAGGGGCGTTTATCCAGGCGCCTGGCGATATAGGTGGCGGCTTTTTCCGCCGACCAGCGCATGGGCATGGCGAAGTCGTTTTTCTGCGTCAGCGGGGTGTCGACAAAGCCTGGACTGACCAGGGTGACGTCGATGCCTTCGGCCGCCAGGTCGATGCGCAGCGCTTGCAACAAATATCGCAGCCCCGCCTTGGACGCGCCGTAGGCCTCGGCGCGCGGCAGTGGCAGGTAGGTGACCGAGCTGGCCACCGCCACCAGGTGCGGGTCATGGCCAATACGCAACAACGGCAGCGCCGCTTCGATGCAGTAGCTGGCCGACAGCAGGTTGGCGCGCAGCACGCGCTCAACCATCGCCGCTTCGAAGTGCTGGGCGTCGATATATTCACAGGTGCCGGCATTGAGGATCACGCCATCCAGCGCGCCCCACTGCTGGGCGATCTGCTCGCCGATTTCGTGCACCTGTGCGGCATCGCCCAGGTCGCCCGGCAACACCAGCACCTGTTGGGGATAACGTTCGGCCAAGGCCTGCAACGGCTCATGGCGGCGAGCGCTAAGCACCAGGCGCGCGCCGTCGGCCAGTAATTTTTCTGCCAGCGCGGCGCCAATGCCGCTGCTGGCGCCGGTCAGCCAGATACGCCGCGCGCCGCTCATGCCAGGCGGCCTTTAAGCCAGCGAATAACCCGGCCCATTAGCGGCAGGTGTTCGTAGAGCAAGGCGCCGGCATCGAAATAGTCGCGGTGGAAATACACCTTGTCGCGCCACATCAGGTGCGAGCAGCCGTCTACCTCGATGGGCTGGCCGCCGTTAAGGCGCGGATGGCAGTAGGTCATTTTCCAGCGCAGGTAGCCGGCGCCGGGGTACAGCTGGTCGAAGCCATAGAACTGGAAGCTCAGCGCCTGCACATTGCTGTACAGCTCGCGGAAATAGTCCTGCATGGCGGGCAGGCCAGTGATTTCGTGGAGCGGGTCCTGAAAGCGCACATCGTCGGTATACAGCTGGCTTAATCGCTCAAGGTTGTCAGCATTCAACCCGGCAAAGGCGGTGGCAAAACGCTGCAAAAACTCCCTTTGCTGATGTTCTCCGGCAGGCTGTTCGGGGCGCTCGAACTTCATGATCAGTCCCTCCAGGGGGCTGCGCCGTCATCGGCAAACAACGGTGGAAACTGCGCTTGGCCCAGGTCTTTGAAGGCGGCGAGGGCGCGGGCGCGGCTGCTGCTCAAATTGACGATCGGTGCGGGGTAATCCACGCGGCTGAACAGGTCCTTGCTGGCGGCCGGGTCGTGCACGTCTTTGTCACTGAGCGGGCTTAGCTGCGGCAGCCAGTGGCGAATAAAACGACCCTGGGGGTCGAAACGCTGCGACTGGCTGACCGGGTTGAAGATACGGAAGTAGGGCACCGAGTCGGTGCCGGTGGAGGCGCTCCACTGCCAGCCGCCGTTGTTGGCGGCCAGGTCGCCGTCGATCAGGTGGCGCATAAAAAAGCGCTCGCCTTCACGCCAGTCGATCAGCAGGTTTTTCGTCAGGAACATCGCCACCACCATACGCAGGCGGTTATGCATCCAGCCGGTGGCCAGCAATTGCAAAATCGCCGCGTCGATCAGCGGAATGCCGGTGCGGCCTTCCTGCCAGGCGGCCAGTTCCTTGGGGGCGTGGCGCCAGGGCAGTGCTTCGGTTTCCTGGCGGAAGGCACGGTGGCGCGACACCCGTGGGTAGCCGGCGAGGATATGTTTGTAGAACTCGCGCCATAGCAGCTCGTTGATCCAGGTGATCACCCCGGTGTTACCGCTTTCAAATTCGCCCTGGTTGCTCATTAGTGCGCGGTGCAAGCATTGGCGCGGCGAGATCACGCCGGCGGCCAGGTAGGTGGAGAGCTGGCTGGTGCCGGGTTTGGAGGGGATATCGCGGCTGTCGTTGTAGTAACCGATTTGCTCGTCGGCAAAGGTTTCCAGGCGCTCGTGAGCCTCGGCTTCGCCGGCTGGCCAGTACTGGCGCAGGCTTTCGCTGGGGGGGTCGAAACCGTCTACGGCGCTGGGTATTGGGTCGCTCTTGATAGGCAGCGCCTGTTGTTTTTTTGGTAGGGCTATCAACGGTGGCAAGGCGCTGTGCAGGCGGCTGTAGCAGACCTTGCGGAACTGGCTGAACACCTGGAAGTAGTTGCCGGCTTTGGTCAGCACGCTGCCAGGGGGGAAGAACAACTGGTCGAGGTAGCTGCGCCAGTGAATGTCCAGCTCACTCAAACGATCCGCCACGGCGTGGTCGCGGCGGGTTTCGTTAACCCCGTATTCCTCGTTCACGTGCACCGTGCCGATTTGGTGTTCCTGGCACAGGGTGGCGAGCACGGCGGGGGCTTTGTCCCAGGTGTCGGCGTGGCGAATCAGCAGCGGCACACCCAGTTGGGCCAGCGCTTCACTGAGGTGCTGCAGGTTGCGTAGCCAGAAGTCGACTTTGCACGGCGCATCGTCGTGCTGCTGCCATTGCGCCGGGCTGACAAGAAACACTGCAAGCGTTGGCCCCGCCTGCATGGCGGCGGCCAGTGCGCTGTTGTCCTGCACCCGCAGGTCGGTGCGAAACCACATCAACTGGCGCATCACGGCTTACCTTTTTGCGGACCCAACAGGTCGAGTTGCTGCAAGGTCTGCAACGCCAGTAACGGATCATCGGCCAGGTGCAGGCCGTTCAACTGGGTTTGCAGTGCTTGCAAATCGGCCTGGTGGATGCGCACGGTCGGGCCTACCAACAGACGCGGGCAGCTACTGTCGGCCAGCAGTTTCGGTAGCTGCGCGCTGACCAGCGCCTGCCCGGAATACAGCAAGGTGGCGCGCGGTTTGATGTGCTCGATGGCCAGGGCCAATTCCAGCGGTGGCAGCGGCCAGTCGAAGACTTCCACGGCGCAGTCGGCACTGCTGAGCAGCCAGGCGGACAGCCACAATGCCGGTTCCATCGGCAGGTCGGAGAGGTTCACCAGTAGCAGCGGCGCGCCGCCCAGTTGGCGGTTGTTGTGGTAAATCCGCGCGCCCAGTTTGCTGCGCAGCCAGGAGTAGAAAAACACCTGCTCCAGGCGCGCGCCGAACTGGCCCTGCCAGCGCTGTTCCAGCTCGGCCAGCAGCGGCAGCAGCAGTTGTTCGCAGAGCAGTTTGGGCGGGTAGAGTTTTTCCACGCGCTTGAACGCATCGTCCAGGCGCCGCTCGGCTTGTTCACTGATGGCCTTGAGCAAGGCCACGCGCGCGTTATCCCAGCCGTCGCTGTCGACACTGGCGTTGGGCAGGGCGGCGGTTTGCAGCAGCGCCTTGACCTGGCTGACGGCTACGCCGCGATTTAGCCAGGTGAGAATCGCCTGGATCCGGGCGATATGGTCTTCGGTGTACAGGCGATGCCCCTTGGCGGTGCGCTGCGGCACGATCAGGCCATAGCGCCGCTCCCAGGCGCGCAGGGTGACCGGGTTGACCCCGGTAATCCGCGATACCTCGCGAATCGGCAGCAGGTTATTGGCCAGCGCGGCTTGCAGCTCGGCGTCGGTGCTGTCGTCGTCGAGCGCGGGTTCATCGATATGGGAAGCGTGTTTACTCATGGTTCAAGTCGATTCCAGTCAAAGGGCATTGCGCAGGCTAAGGGCGGCCGGGTGCGGCTGCAGGTAGACCTGCTGCGCAATGTAACGATCGGGGTGCAGCAGAAAGTGGTGCTTGAGCAGCGTTAGCGGCACCACCAGCGGCACATAGCCGCGGCGGTACTGCTCGATCAACTGCTGCATTTCGCGCTTTTCATCGCTGGTCAGGGTTTGCTTGAGGTAGCCGCTGATATGCAGCAGCACATTGCTATGGGTGCCACGGGTGGCGCATTTGCGCAGCGCTTCCATCAGTTGGCTGAAGTAGCGCGCGGCCAGCTCGTGCAGGTTGTGTTTATCCAGGCTGCCGAGCAGTTTGCCCAGCAGGCGGTATTGCTCGGGGTGGGTGGCCAGCAGCAGGTATTTGTAGCGCGCGTGGAAGTGGGTCAGGCGGTGGCGGGTCAGGCCTTGCTGCAGCAGCTCATGCCAGTCGGCGTAGGCAAATACTCGGGTGAGAAAGTTTTCCCGCAGCACCGGGTCATTCAGGCGGCCTTCTTCTTCCACCGGCAGGTTTGGCAGGCTGGCGCAGAAGGTCTCGGCGTAAAGCCCGCGACCACTGCCCGCGGCGGGCAGGCCATTGGCCTGGTAGACCTTGACCCGGTACAGCCCGCACGAGGGCGACTTCTGCATAAAGATGTAGCCGCTGATGCCCTGCAACTGCTCGGCCATCTGGGTGCCGTAGGCACGCAAGGCGTCGCTGAAATCCTCGTCGCTATGCACGGTGCCTACGGCGCGCGGGGCGGCGATATCGCCCACCAGGCGGATCGGTTCGCGCGGAGTGCCCATGCCAATGGCCACTTCCGGGCAAATGCCCACCAGCTCGACATGCTCGGCCAGCCGCTCGGTGCACAGCTCTGAACGCTTGTGCCCGCCGTTAAAGCGCACTTCATCACCCAGCAAGCAGGCGCTGATGGCGATTTTCGGTTTGCTTTGCGTCATGCCGGACCCCGTGGGTAACTTGTACAAGAATGTTTTCTTGTACAGCTTTACGGGTCAGCATAGAGAGGTTGTTGTACAGGTCAAGTTTCTTGTACAAGTTTTTTAAGGGCGGCCCTCACCCCAGCCCTCTCCCGCATGCGGGAGAGGGAGCTAGACCGAGTCGCGAT
>JBCECW010000031.1:0-10772 GCA_039207785.1 Pseudomonas sp.
ACGGCACCCTGTGGCGCCGCTGGCTGGTGGCGGCGCGGGTGGCATACCCGGGTGACGCCGACGTCTTTATCCAGAGTTTCCCCATGGCCCTGCAGGCGGCCCGTGACGGCTATGGCGTGGCCTTGAGCGATGAGTTCAATTCCCATCAGGACCTGGAAGAAGGGCGCCTGGTTCGCCCCTTCGCCCTGAAAGTGCCGGCCGGTTTGGATTACTACTGCCTGAGCCTGGAAGAGCGGCGCGAGGCGCCGCAGGTGGTGCAATTTATTGACTGGTTGCTGGAGGAAGCCAGGCGCGAGGTGTTTTCGTAATGGGCGATGTTTCTATTGCTCATACGGCACACTCATCGGGATACAGACGCGCCCGGTAGGGCTTTTGACCGCCGTGATTCGCGCAATCTCGACACCGCGCCGAATGATGATGACCTCGGTCCCGTAGCTGACCTGCTCAAGGATAAATTCAAGGCTGGTTTGGGCCTCTGGCATGTCGTATCTCATCGGCTGCATGGCGATTCCTTTTGGGATGTCTGGCGTGTTATCCGGGCCGGGTGGATTGCACCGTTGGCCCTTTGGCGAGCGCATTGGCGTGCATCGCTGAGCACCTATTCTCTTCTTCTGTTCACCGAAAGTGCTTTCGTATTTTTAGCTATGGCCATAGTCTGCGGAAAATTGTTTTGTGGATTATCGAAGGTGCAGAAAAATAATCTGGATGATATGGATCGGCGCATTTTGCAGGTGCTTAGCCGCAATGGCCGCGCCAGCCTGCAAGAGATCGGCAAGCAGGTCGGGTTGTCCGCCAGCCCCTGTTGGCAGCGGATCAAACGGATGGAAGACAGCGGGGTTATCCAGGGCTACCAGGCGCGTATTGATATGGCCGAGCTGGGTTACGGCGACGGACTGATCGTGATGGTCACGCTGGACCAGCATGGTGATGAAATCCTCGAGCGCTTCGAGCAGGCGCTGGCGGAGATTCCCGAGGTGATCGAGGCCTATCTGGTGTCGGGAGAGTACGACTACTTTTTGCGCCTGGCGGTAAAAGACACCCGTGACTACGAGCGCTTGCTGCGCGAGAAGCTCTACAAGATTCCGGGGCTGCGGCACTCGGTATCGAGCTTTGTGTTAAGGCAGCTCAAGGCGGCGAGTGTGCCGCTGTAGGAGCGCGATTGCAGCGTGGCCCGCCGCTTGAAGTGTTACTCTATAACAACTTTTCCTCGATGCAGGCTGTCGTCGTTATGGAGCGTTCAATGGGCCCGAAGACGCTGTGTGGAGTGCTCCTCGCCGTAGTGTTTTCACTCCAGGCCTCGGCTGGCGTTGCCGCGCCTGGTTGCGTCGGCATCCCGGGCCTTCTGCTGTGCCAGGACGGCGCAGGCAATAGCTATAGCCTGGTAAGTTCCGGTGGCGACACCTATACCCATGGCCTGCCAACCCCAGGCAGCCGCCGTTGGGTGCAAACCGCCAGCCGCTACGGCCAATTGACGATTTTCTCTGGTGTGGCCAGCGATAGCGAAGTTTGGCTCGGGCGTATGCAAAAAGTGGGCTGGTCCACCCTTAGCCGCGTCTCCAGTTCCCGCGGCGGTAGCCAGAGCGTGCGCTGCAACCGCATCACCGGCTGCCGCGAGATTCAAGCGCGGGCGTTTTCCTTGATACTCGCCAGATAGCTGCCCACCGGTGGCCGCTGCTGAAAGTAGCGGTGCAGGCCATCGAAGATTGATAACGCCAGCTCCTGTTGGTGCCGGCTGTCGAGCAAGCGTTGGCTGTCCTGGCGATTCGAAAGAAAGCCGGTTTCCACCAGGATGGATGGGATGTCCGGTGATTTCAGCACGGCGAAGCCGGCCTGCTCGACGCGTTTCTGATGCAGGTTGGTTACCCGCGTCAGGCTGCTCAGCACGCTGTGGCCCAGGTCGAGGCTGGAAGAGATAGTCGAGCCCACCGACATATCGAGAATGACCCCGGCCAGCTGCGGATCTTTGCCTTTGAGCGGCAGGTTGTTATGTCCGCCGAGCAGGTCCACGCCGTTTTCGCTGGCGGCCAGCCAGTGCGCCATCGACGAGGTGGCGCCGTGTTCGGAGAGGGCGAACACCGACGCCCCGGAAGCCGTAAGCCGCGGCGCCGCATCGGCATGCACCGAGACAAACATATCGGCGTTGTGTTGGTGAGCGATGTCTACCCGTTTGCGTAGTGGAATAAACACGTCGTCGTTGCGTACCAGCTTGGCTTTAAAGCCTTTCTGCTGATCGATACGCCGCGCCAGGTTGCGTGCGATGGCGAGCACCACATCTTTTTCTCGTTGGCCCAGGGCGCCCACGGCGCCAGGGTCCTTGCCGCCGTGGCCGGGGTCGACAACGACAATGATGTCGCGCGCACCCGCCGATTGGGTTGAGCCCGCAGCGCTGGCCACCGGCGGCGGAAGAACTAGCGGTGCACGGCTTAAATCCAGCACAAGGCGATCGCCTTTGTCGTGTTGCGGGGCCAGCAGGAAACTGTGCGTTTTCAGCGCATCGCTTAATTCGATTACCAGGCGCGTGTCGTTGCCACCATACGCGGCACTGCGCAGCGCTCGCACTGGCGTGCCGGCGAGATTCAGCTGATTGAGGTCAGTGCCCAGGCGGGTATCCGCCAGGTCGACGATCACACGTTCCGGCGCCACCAAACGGAACGTGTGGTAGTGCACCGGCCCGCTCAACTCCAGCACCAGGCGCAGATTGCCATCGGCATTCCACAACCGAGCGCTGCGAATAACAACCGGTGTCTTGCCCGCCGCCGCTAACGGCAGCCCCAGCGCCAAGCCCGCCAATAACCCCTGCAGCATGTCGCGCCTGCGCATTTTTCAATCCTCTTTTGCACTCGCACAGCGGCCAGGAACACGGCGTAAAAACGCTGTACATGATCGTAATTGTTATACTATAACATGCCGATTATCGCTAAGAGGTACTGCCAAATGAATGCGTTTACGCTGCCGGATATTGCCGCGCAGGCTGCGCCACAACGCTTGCCTTTGGCATGGGTTGGCATGCAGGGCGTGGCTCTGCCGCTGTGGATTGATGGTCAGCGACTGTCCGCGAAGGCCGATCTGGGCGTCAGTCTTGATGACCCCACTGCGCGCGGCATCCATATGTCGCGTCTGTTTCTGGCGTTGGAAACGCTCGAACACGAGCCGCTATCTCCGCGCTTGCTGCAACTGATTACCCAGACGTTTCTCGACAGCCATCAAGGTCTTTCCCGCGAGGCGTCATTGCGCCTGAACACGGCGCTGCTGATGAAACGTTCGGCCCTGGTCAGCGAGTTGTCTGGCTGGCGCTCCTATCCCGTGGAAATCGTCGCGCGGCAAACCCCACAGGGCTTTGAAATGGAACTTGGCTTTGAGCTGAGCTATTCCTCGACGTGCCCTTGCTCTGCCGCCCTCGCTCGGCAACTGATTCAGCAGCGCTTTCGTGCTGACTTTGCCGACGCTGCCCTCAACGCCGAGCAGGTGTGCGTTTGGCTTGGCGCCACCAGCGGCATTGTCGCCACACCCCATAGCCAACGCAGCAGCGCCTACCTGCGGGTACGCCTGGCGCCCGAGAGTTCGGCGTTACCGTTGGCGAATTTGATCGCACGCTGCGAAGACGCCCTCGGCACGGCGGTGCAAACCGCGGTGAAGCGTGCAGATGAGCAAGCCTTCGCCCTGGCCAACGGACAAAACCTGATGTTCTGCGAAGACGCCGCGCGCCGCCTGCACGAGGCCTTGCGTGGCGCCCCGGAGGTCAAGGCGTTGCATGTGCACGTCGTACACCATGAAAGCCTGCACGCCCATGACGCCGCGGCCGTCAGCCACTGGAACTGGGAGGCCGCATGATCCGCTGCAAGGACCTGCAATGGGGCCCGCCAGGTCAACCGCTTGCACCCCCGCTCAATCTGGCGCTCAGCCAAGGCAGCTTCACCGCCGTGATCGGCAGCAATGGGTGTGGCAAAACCAGCCTGCTGAAAGTGCTCGCCGGCCTGCACCGTCCGCTGGCCGGCAACGTCTGCGTAGAGGCGCCAGCATATGGCGGTATCGGTTTCCTGCCGCAACAGCAAAATCTGGATCGACAATTTCCGATCAGCCTGGCCGAGCTGGTGGCCGCCGGCTTCTGGCGCAACGCTGACAACAAAGCCCAGCGGTTGCGCCAAGCGCTGCAGGAGTGGCACCTCGAGGGGCTGGAACAGCGTCCATTGATGGCCCTTTCCGGCGGCGAACTGCAGCGCGCCTTGCTCGCGCGCCTCAGCCTGACCGAAGCGCCGCTGCTCTTGCTGGACGAACCGCATGCCGCGCTGGATGAAGCCAGCCAGGCCTTGCTATGGGAACGCCTGCAACGCTGGCAGGCGGCTGGCCGCACATTGCTGATGGTGTGCCATGACCTGCAAGCGGTGCGCGAACATATTCCCCACGCCCTTCACCTCAGCGCCAAGGCCTGTACCTATGGCGCAAGTCAGCTGCTGATCGCCGACGCGCCTCGGCTGATCTCGTCATTGCGGGTGGCTTGATGCTCGTTCACCTGTGGCAACCATTCAGCGAATTCGCCTTTATGCGGCGCGCGCTACTGGGTGGCGTGGTGTTGGCCTGCAGTGCTGCGCCCTTAGGCGTTTTCCTGATTCTGCGGCGTATGAGCCTGATCGGTGATGCCGTGGCCCACGGCATTCTGCCGGGCGCGGCGATCGGTTTCTGGATCGCGGGCCTGAGCCTGCTGGCACTGACCCTGGGTGGCCTCGGCGCCGGCCTGACCCTAGCCGGCTTGGCAGCCTGGATTACCCGCCGTACTGGGCTGCGTGAAGATGCCAGCCTGGCGGCGATCTACCCCATTTCCCTGGCCAGCGGCATTTTGCTGTTGGGCTTGGCCGGCAAGCGCCTGGACCTGCTGCACCTGTTGTTCGGCTCTGCGCTGGCTGTCGACCCTGCCACCTTGAACGGCATGCTCTGGGTATCGGCGGGCAGCCTGATAAGCCTGGCCGTGATCTACCGCGCGCTGCTGCTGGACACCCTCGACCCGCTGTTTCTGCGCAGCGTCAGCCGCTTCGGGCCGTTGGCCCACAGCCTGTTTCTAACCCTGGTGGTACTGAACCTGGTGGTTGGTTTTCAGGCCATCGGTGCCTTGATGATGGTCGGTCTGATGATGCTACCGGCCGCCGCCGCGCGTTTCTGGAGCCGCCAATTGCCGCGCTTGCTGCTGATTGCCGCCGTGCTGGGCAGCGTGGCGGTGTGGCTCGGGCTGCTGCTGTCGTTCTACGCCTCGCTGCCCAGCGGACCGGCCATCGTGGTGGTGGCCGGCGCGCTGTATCTGCTGTCGGTCGTATTTGGCCCGGTGCATGGGCTGCTACGCCAACCACCCCTTATGACCTCTCACTAATCCACCCCACCAGAGACACCCTGCCATGCGCAAACTGCTCGTCTTGCTCGCACTTCTGTCCCCGCTGAGCCTGTCTGCCGCCGAAAAACTTCATGTGGTGACCAGCTTCAGCATCCTTGCCGATATGACCCAGCAAGTCGGTGGTGAGCATATCCAGATCAGCACTATGGTTGGCCCCGACGCCGATGCCCACACCTACGAACCCAGCCCCGATGATGCCAAGGCCCTGCTCAAGGCCGACCTGGTGATCGAGAACGGACTCGGTTTCGAGCCCTGGCTTGATCGCCTGCTGGCCAGCACTGGTGCCCATGCGCCCGTCGTTGTTGCCAGTCGTGGAGTGGTGCCGCGCACCTTGGAAGAAGACGGGCAGAAAATTCCCGACCCGCACGCCTGGCACAACCTGGCCAACGCCGAACTGTATGTAAACAACATCGTCGCCGCACTGATAAAAGCGGACCCGGCAAATGCCAGCGACTACCGCACCAATAGCCAGGCCTACCTGAAAAAAATCTATGCCCTGCTGCAAGAGAGCAAACAGCAGCTCGGCAACTTGCCCGCCAACCAGCGCAATATCGTGACCTCCCACGACGCCTTCGGTTATCTCGGCCAGGCCTACGGCATCCACTTTGTCGCACCGCAAGGTCTTTCCACGGAGAACGAGCCTTCTGCTGCCGACGTGGCCAAGCTGGTGCAACAAATCCGCAAGGAGCACATCAACGCCGTGTTTATCGAAAACATCAAAGACTCGCGCCTGCTGGAACAAATCGCCAACGAAAGCGGCGCACAGATCGGCGGCACGCTTTACTCCGATGCCCTGGCCGCCTCTGGGCCGGCTAGCACTTTCCTCGGCCTGTTCGCCTACAACATGCGTACCCTGCACGCGGCCCTGGCGCCCTGATACTTGGCTGAAGCCGCTCCTAGGGTTTGCAGTGTCCGTAGGAACGGCTTCAACCGCGATGCTTTTGGCGGTTATCGACGCTCATCAAATGTCCGATTCAACTCGCCCAGGCTGATCGCCCCCAGCCGCTCGACCAGGCGCAACTCGGCCTGGTGCAGCGCGTCGTCAATGGCGTGATTGACGATCTGTTCGATCACGCAGTTGGGGTTGGCGCGCTCGTTGCCAATCGCAAAAAGAGTGTTGCTGCCGACGACACGGTAGACATCAAGCAAGGTGACCGCCTCAAGGTCACAGGCAATCACCCAGCCGCCACCGTGACCCTTCTCTGAACGCACATACCCGGCGTCCCGTAGCCCGGCCATGGTGCGCCGCACCACGGCGGAATGGGTGCCCAGCATCTGTGCAATGCGTTCCGAGGTGAGGGGGCCATCGTGACGGGCCATATGCACCAATACGTGCAGCATTCGGGAAAGGCGGCTGTCGTTACGCATGATTGGGGTCTGCTGGTGGAGGGTTGGCAGGTCAAAAAACTCATGGTACTTCTAAAAGCACATGACCTGCCAGGAGTGTACCAATGCACGAATTTGAAAACCCGGATCACTGGGATGTAGCGGCCAAGCACTACCAGAACACCGCTCACCCATTTACCGCGCATTTTGCCGAGGCTGCACTGGCGCGAGTGCCGCTGACCCCGCAAAGCCGGGTGCTGGATGTGGCGGCCGGAACGGGGGCCCTGGCATTGGCCGCAGCTCGCACCGGCGCGCAGGTGTTGGCGACGGATTTCTCTCCCGGGATGGTCGCCTGCGTGGCCGCCCATGGTCTGCCCAATGTCGAAGCGCGGGTAATGGATGGCCAGAATCTGAGCCTGGCGGATGCACAGTTCGATGCGGTCTTTTCCATCTTTGGCGTGATCATGTTTCCCGACTGGCGCAAGGGCCTTGCACAAATGCAACGGGTCACCCGGCCTGGCGGCTACGGCGTCGTAGCGACCTGGCAGCAGCAGGGCGCGGCGACCTTTTTATTGCTCGGCAACCTGCGTCGACAGCTGTTTCCCGGCCGCCAGGGCATGACCATGCCAGCGGCCGTGCAAGCACTGAGCGATCCCGACGATTTCACTGCGGCCCTGGTCGAGGCCGGGTTTCGAGACGTGGCCATCGACCACGTTACCCACGACTATCCATTGCTGGTCACGGCCCTGGATAACCCTGACTCGCTGTTCGGCATGTCACCGGACTGGACTAGCTTGAACGAGGCGGAAAAAGCCCTGGTGGTGGCCGAAGTACGGAACATGGCCGGTGACCGTCCGGTGCTACCAATTCCGTCTACTGCGTTGATAGCGGTGGCCAGGCGATAAGGGGAGGGCGGCGGCTACTCCAGCCGTTCGCGGATAAGCGCTAGCGCGCCGCCACATCCTTGGGCTTGTAGAACATAAAGCTGCCGATTTCCTTGGTCTTGATATAGGTCTTGGACCAATCCACGGACGCGCTGCGGTCATGGAAAAACAGCGCGCCATTGGTGCGGTCAGGCAGTTGCTGGTTAAGGGCTTTGCGGGCGATTTCCTTGGCGATGGTATAGCGGTTTTCCTCCTCGACCTGGTCGGGGCGGCCATCACACCACCAGGAAAACTGGCAGGGACTTTTTTCCGAGCCCTGCTTGACCACGGCGCACACCGTATCAGGGAATGCCTTGTCAGCGAGGCGATTGAGCACCACATTCGCCACGGCTTCCATATCTTCGCTGGCACCGCCTTTGGCTTCCCAATAGATGGTTCGGGACAGGCAGGTAATGGCATCGTCCATGGGCTCCTGGCCCGCAGGGTCGACGGCCTGGACTTCGGTTTTGCTTAGCGGTGCCGCTTGCGGTTCGGCCTTCAGGCTGTCGTTCTCGGCGGCTTTTTGCTCCAGCACTTGCGCCTTGTCTTCGGCGGCGGCTTTTACCGCTGGCGGGGCTTCGCTGGCATGGAGTTGGCCGGCTAGCAAAACAAGGCTGATAAAAACCGCTTTTTCGACGAGGCGCATGATTGTTTATCCATCCCCAGATGGAGCGAGCCTAGCCCAGATAAACAGGAAATCGAAATCTGCACGGTGTTTCGCGGCTAACTGGAGCGCCGAACCGGCCGCTCCTACAGATGGTGCGATCCCGTAGGAGCGGCCGGTCCGGCGCTCCGGTTAGCCGCGAATGGGTCTTTGAATGCAGCCCGTATCCGTGGGCAGTCACTATCGACTGATGGCCTAAGTGTTGTGATGTTTATGCAACGCGGTATGCCGCAATAACCGACTCATCCAGAACGACACCCAGCCCAGGCGTGTCAGGTACAGCGACATGACCGTTATCCAGAGGAATCAGGTTCGACACCAGATTTCTGAACAATGGGCTATCGCTCTGTGAGTATTCAATCAAGTCGCCGAACTCGCATGCGGCCAGAAAGTGCGTAGTGGCCGCCAGCAAAATGCCTGTGCTGAAACCATGGGGCACCATGCGTGCGCCGTGCTGATTCGCCAGTTCGTAGATATGCCGCATCTCGCTGATACCACCGCAGCGGGTGATATCGGGCTGAACGATGGCGGGTCGAGTGGCTTCCAGGAAATGGCGAAACTCATGACGTGTCGCCAGCCCTTCACCACCCGATATGCGCACGCCAGCCTGCTGGGCGAGATGGGCTAACCCCAAGCTGTCGTCCGACGGCAATGGCTCCTCAACCCAGTTGAGATTGAACTCGCGCAGTGCATTGCACTGGGCCATGGCATGCGCTGCGTTGCGCCAGCGGCCAACCAGGTCGATCTGCAGTTCTACTTCGTCGCCGATCACATCCCTGACCAGACGCAACAGCTGTTTGTCTTTCTCAGGGTTTTCACCAAAGCCCGCACCGCCCAGCTTGATACTTCGCAGGCCCTGGGCAAGCAACTCACTGAGGATGGCGCGATTACCTTCCTCCGTGGGCTTGGGGATGAATGTTCCATACGCGGGAATGCTGTCGCGGTACTTTCCGCCAAGCAAGGTGTGCACCGGCACACCGTAGTGCTGGCCGGCGATGTCCCACAGGGCGATATCCAGCGCGCTGATGGCGTGAATACCCGCACCCCGGCGCCCTACATACTCGGTGTTGCGATACATCTTTTTCCAGAGACGGTCGATTTCAAGCGGGTTTTCGCCCAACAGAACCTGGCGTAATCCCTGGCAGGTTTCATGGGATGCGGGTGTTTCTATCAGCGCCTTTACCACTGCCGGCGAGCTGTCGGTTTCGCCAATTCCGATCAAACCGGTGTCGGTGTGGATGCGCACAATCAGCGCATCCTCACCCCACTGGCACGGCTCATTCTGGGCTGGCACACGTAGCCAGATGGCTTCGACTTCTACAATTTTCATGCATGTACTTCCGAGGCACTGGCCACGTTGGAGGGTGAAACAACAGGTGCTGCGCCGGCCTCAGCAAGCGCTTTGGACTGCTCAGCAATCTGCGCTGCGGACATACCGCTGTAATCTTCGCGGAGCCATTTGAGCAGCCCCCAGATCTTGACCATTAGCACCAGGATGAAAGGGATTGCAGTAAGGATTACCGCGGTTTTCAGGGTGGCGAGGGAGGCATGGATATAGAGCATGGCCAGCGGCACAGCGGCCAGGAGTACGCACCAGAACAGGCGCAGGTTCGGGGTTGGATCATCCCCTTCACGCAGGTTGCGAGTGCTGGTGGCGGCAACGGTGTAGGCCACGGCGTCCAGGTGCGATGCCAGGAACACCAGCATCAACAGGAAGTAGGCCACCGACCAGAATTTGCCGAATGGCAGGCTGTTGAGCAGCATCGACACAGCCGTTTCACCGCCTACGCCGTTAAGCAGGGCAGGGGAGTCGACAACGCCCTGGACGAACTGCTGAATGGCGTAACTTTCCAGGCTGCCAAAGAAGAACCAGCAGCCACCACAACCGCCGAGGATCATGGCCATAACGACTTCACGGATGGTGCGGCCACGGGAAACCCGGGTCACGAAGATCGCCACGCCTGGGGTATAGGTGATCCAGTACAGCCAGTAGAAAACTGTCCAGCCACGTGGAAACTCACCGTTCCCGGTCGGGTCGGTGAACAAGCTCATATGGATAAAGTTCTGCAGCGTCAGACCGATGCTGTTGATGGTGTTGTTGATGGAGAAGACCGTCGGCCCCAGAAGCAGCACTACCAGGGCGAATGCCAATGTCAGGCCACAGGCCGCTTTGGCCAGACGCTGCATGCCGGAGGCAATGCCGATATACGAGCTGAGCGAAAACACCACGGTCACCAGAATGACCAATCCCGCTTTCAGGGCAAAACCATCGTCGATGCCAAGCAGGTCTGACACGCCTTTGGCGACCGTGGAGGTCGTCAGGGTGGTGGTCAGCACCAGACCACCGAAGGTGGCGAACAGAAAGATCAGGTCGAGGATACGACCAACCACGCCCTGGGCTTTGAAGCCGGTGATTGCCTCGACCACGGCTGCCAGACCAAGCCCGCTGTTGCGGCGTACGTGGAAGTGATAGGCCATT
>JBCECW010000031.1:10782-13189 GCA_039207785.1 Pseudomonas sp.
CGAGGCAATACCGTAGATCGACCATGGGGTAATGCCCCAGTGGAAGAACGAATACGCCACGCTCATCTCGAGTGCTTCTTTGCTCGCGGCGGTGATGCCCAGGCCAGGGGTCATGTAGTAATACCCCCATTCCATAAAGGCCCAGTACATGGTTGCCGAGCCCAACCCTGCGCAGATGAACATAAACACCCAGCTGGTGTTGGAGTATTCCGGTCGCCCTTCGCCCAAGCGAATGTTGCCGTACTTACTGAATGCCAACCCGATGACCACGATTACGCAGGCGAACCCAAGCACCTGGACGATTGAGCCAAATGTCACGGTGGCTTCGGTGAACAAGCGCTGGGCCACCGCTTCCGCTTGCGTGGGGAACGCGGTCAGCCCCAAGACAATCAGGGTGATGACCACAACGGCTGCGCAAATAAGCGTCAGATCCATTGTGGGTCGAGCGTTGTTGATGGTTTCAGGCTTCATGGCAACCTCCACGTGAGAGGCGTGCTGACTGTGCGGCGATGCTAATGAATTGCATGATGGATGACCTGCTCTTATCGTTATTGGATAGGCCCCATGGCTGGGCTTCTGGGGAGCCTAAGAAGGTCAGAGGTCGAGCTGAAGCGCTTTTTCGTAATGGGTTAATTACAGGTTCTTATGAATAACTCTGGGTCCACTTCCCCGACACGCTTGCCGCATCTCACCTTGCTTTTGGCATTCAAAAGCGTGGCGGAGACCAGGAGCTTCACGCAGGCCGCCAACTCCCTGCACCTGTCTCAGTCAGCGGTGAGCCAACAGATTTCCAAGCTTGAAGAGGCACTTGGGGTGCAGCTTTTCATTCGCTCAACCCGCTCCGTGAGCCTGACGGATGCCGGGGTGCAACTGCTCAATGAAATACGCTCGCCTTTTGATCAGCTCGTACTGGCATTCGACCGTTGCGCCCGTCGAAGCGAGACGCCAGAACTGCATATCGAGTCAGAGCCGGTACTGAGTGCGTTCTGGCTAACCCCTCGGCTGAAACAGTTCACGCAACGATTCCCGAGTATTCGGCTGCAGCAAATCCTCACCACTCAGCGGGTGGAGTTTCCCGAAGACATTGAGCTCGCCATCAAGTGGGGGACCGGCGACTGGCCTGGTTACCACGTCGAATACCTGTTGGGCTTGAAGTATGTGCCCGTGTGCTCGCCAGCCGTTATCAACGGCAACCCGCCGTTGCGCGAGGTCGGTGATCTGGCGCACCAGACCTTGCTGCATGATCGCAACCAGGATGACTGGAAGACCTGGAGCGAGTTGCACCCAACGATTCCAATCAAGTTGGATGGCGGGCATGTGGTGACTGATTCGAATGTTCTCGCCCAGCTGGCAATCGAGGGGCACGGCGTAGCACTCTGCGGCCAGGCCTTGATTGAGCGCCCGTTGCGGGAGGGGGACCTGGTGATTCCATTTCCTGATCTGGAAATGCGCCACGAGAAGGCTTATTACCTGCTCACCAAAAAGAACAAAGCGCTTAGCAGCGTGGCCGCGCAGTTCGTGGAGTGGATCAAGCAGGAAGCGGCTCGCTACGAGGCCGATTGAAGCGCAGAGCTTGCCGGTCTAAAGGCAGCCACTGGCCGTATGCAGCTGTCGGGGATATGGGTTGGCATCAAGGTCCGTTCACGGCTGAAGCCGCTCCTGCGGTATTGCACATTCCCTGGGAACGGCGGGGCCGGCGCTCCGGTTAGCCGCGATTAGGTCTTTGTATACAGCCCGTACCCATGGGCATTCGCCATCAACTGTTATCGGTCTTAAACAATCGCTGAAGCGATCACTTCTGGTAGACAGTCGCGCCCATTCCTAGCGCCAGCAGTGCGTTCATACAATTGTCTGAACTGCATCCTCTCTCCTTGGATTTTGTCGATGTTCACCCTCGCCGGGGCTCCATACCCTTTCTGCCAGGCGACGTTGATCACTAACAATAAAAGGAGACGACCATGCCTATTCAGACAGAGCACGACCCCCGCTTGAAGCGTGCACTCAAAACGCGACACATCAGTATGTTGGCCCTGGGCGGTGTTATTGGCGCGGGGCTGTTCGTTGGTTCCAGCGCTGTTATTGCCTCCACCGGGCCCGGTGCGTTTATCACCTATGCAATCACCGGGATCATTGTGGCCCTGGTTATGCGCATGCTCGGTGAAATGGCAGCGGCACATCCCACTAAAGGTTCTTTTGTCGACTATGCCCGTATGGCATTCGGTCGCCCGGCTGGCTACATGACCGGGTGGCTGTATTGGTATTTCTGGGTGATTGTCGTCGGCTTCGAAGCGGTTGTTGGCGGGCAAATCATCAATGGCTGGTTTCCGGACATACCGGTCTGGGTCATCGCCCTTGGATTGATGGTGGGCATGACCCTGTTGAACCTGATGTCGGTGCACTCCTTTGG
>JBCECW010000032.1:0-13009 GCA_039207785.1 Pseudomonas sp.
CCACCGGGCTGACCGGCCTGGCCGCCGCCTGGCTGTTCAATCTCAACCTGATGCAGGGCTTGCTGGTAGGCGCCATCGTTGGCTCCACCGACGCCGCGGCGGTGTTCTCGCTGCTGGGCGGCAAAGGCCTGAACGAGCGGGTAAACGCTACCCTGGAAATCGAGTCCGGTAGCAACGACCCCATGGCGGTGTTTCTCACCGTTACGCTGATCGACATGCTGGCAAGCGGCCAGGACCACTTCGGCTTCGGTTTGCTCCTGCACCTGCTGCGCGAGTTCGGTATTGGTGCAGTGATTGGCCTGGGTGGCGGCTTCTTGCTGCTGAAACTGGTCAACCGCATTCACCTGGCCCACGGCCTCTACCCCCTGCTGGTGGTCAGCGGCGGCCTGCTGACCTTCGCCCTGACCAACGCCCTGCACGGCAGCGGCATCCTCGCCGTATACCTGTGCGGCCTGGTGCTGGGCAACAAGGCCATCCGCTCGCGCCATGGCATCTTGCATATGCTCGACGGCCTGGCCTGGCTGGCGCAGATCGGCATGTTCCTGGTGCTGGGCCTGCTGGTTACCCCCCACGACTTGCTGCCCATCGCCGTACCGGCCCTGGCCCTGGCGCTGTGGATGATCCTGATCGCGCGGCCGCTGTCGGTGGCCGTTGGCCTGTTCCCGTTCAAGGCGTTCCACGACCGCGAGAAAGTCTTTATCGCCTGGGTAGGCCTGCGCGGCGCGGTGCCGATCATTCTCGCGGTGTTCCCGCTGATGGCCGGCCTGGAGCACGCCCAGCTGTACTTCAACCTGGCGTTCTTTATCGTGCTGGTATCGCTGGTGGTGCAAGGCACCAGCCTGCCGTGGGTGGCCAAGTGGTTGCGGGTCACCGTACCGCCGGAGCCGGCGCCGATTTCCCGCGCGGGCCTGGAAGTGCACCCCACCAGCCAGTGGGAGCTCTTTGTCTACCGCCTGGGCGCAGAAAAGTGGTGCATCGGCGCCGCCCTGCGCGAGCTGAATATGCCCGAAGGCACGCGTATTGCCGCGCTGTTCCGTGGCACCGAACTGCTGCACCCCTCGGGTAGTACCACCCTCGAAGCCGGCGATATGCTCTGCGTGGTCGGCCATGAACACGACCTGCCAGCCCTCGGCAAACTGTTCAGCCAGGCGCCCAAACGTGGCCTGGACCTGCGCTTCTTCGGCGATTTTGTGCTCGAAGGCGATGCCGAACTCGGCGCCATTGCCGCGCTCTACGGCCTCAAGGTGGGCGGTGTCGACTCCGGTATGGCCCTGGGCCGGTTTATCTCCCATGAAATCGGCGGCGAGCCGGTGGTGGGCGACCAGGTGGAGTGGAATGGCCTCACCTGGACAGTCGCGGCCATGGAAGGGAACAAGATCCGCAAGGTCGGCGTCAAATTCCCCGAAGGCAGCCGCCCCGGCCCTGGCCTGTTCCTCTAAACTGCTCGCATCTCGAGCCACACGATTGGCGACCATGTCCGTGTTTCCGTATTCGCTGCGTTCCTTCTTTATGGCCAGCTTGCTTGGCCTTGCCCTTGTTACTCCCACCTTGCAGGCCGCCGAGCCGCCGTCCAGCAGCGACGTGCAGCGCAGCCTCGACGGCCTGGCCGCGCGCAAGCTGGCCGAAACCGATGCGGCCAATATCAAGCAGATGCTGGAAAACACCCTGGCCCTGCTGGCGGAAAAGGCCGATGCCGAAGCGCGCCTGGTCCAGCTCAAACAGAAACTGGCCGAAGCGCCGCGCCTGACGGCTGACAACCAGCGCGAACTGGCCAGGCTCAAGGCCACCCAGGCCGACTCCTTCCGCCAGCGTTACGGCGCCCTGACCATTCCGCAACTTGAGCAAAAACTGACCGACCTCAGTACCCAGCTCAGCGACTGGCAAAAGGCCCTGGCCGATGCCAACAGCGATATCCTCACCGCCCAAACCCGCCCCGAGCGCGCCCAGGCCGAGATCAGCAGCGGCCAGACCCGCGCCCAGGAAATCAGCAATGCCCTCAAGGTCGGCAAGGAAGCCAACAAGCCGCTGATCCCCGAGCGCCGCGACCAACTGAACGCCGAGCAGGCCGCCCTTACCGCGAAAATCGCCCTGCGCCGCGCCGAGCTGGCGGGCAATAACCTGCTGCAAGACCTCGGCAGTGGCCAGCGCGACTTGCTGGTGGAGCGCATCGCCCGCGCCGAACAAAGCAGCAACGACCTGCAAACCCTGATCAGCGAAAAACGCCGGGCGCAGTCGGAAAAGACCCTGGTGGAGCTCTCCAAGGAGGCGCAAAACGTTGGCTCCGACAACGTAGTGGCCGAAGAAAGCGCCGCGAACCTCAAGCTCTCCGACTACCTGCTGCGGGCCACCGACCGCCTGAATGACCTGACCAAAGAGAACCTGATCACCAAACAGCAACTGGACAGCGTCAACCAGGCCGACCAGTCGCTGGAAGAACAGATCAACGTACTCAAGGGCAGCCTGCTGCTGTCCAAGGTGCTGTATCAGCAGAAGCAATCACTGCCGCGCCTGGCGATGAACAAAGACCTGGCGGACGAGATTGCCGATATCCGCCTGTACCAGTTCAACCTCGACCAGAGCCGCGACCAATACGGCACCCCGCAAGCCTATGTGGACAGCCTGCTGGCCAAACAACCGCCCGAGCAGGTGACCCCGGAACTGCGCCGCACCTTGCTGGATTTGGCCAACACCCGCAGCGAACTGCTGGACCGCCTGAGCCGCGAGCTCAATGCCCTGCTCAATGAATCCATCACCCTGCAACTGAACCAGAAACAGCTGCAAGCCACGGCCAAGTCCCTGCGCGCCACGCTGGAAGAACAGATGTTCTGGGTGCCCAGCAACAAGCCGCTGGACCTCGCGTGGCTGCGTGTGGCGCCGCGCTACCTGGAAAGCCAGGTGGCCGATATTGCCTGGGGTGCCGGGATCAAGCAGCTGTTCGAAGCCCTGGGCGAGCGCCCGTGGTTCTTCCTGCCGCTGGCACTGGTGAGCGGCCTGCTGATCTGGCAGCGCAGCACCATCTATAGAAAGCTCGGCGAGCTGCACGAAGATATCGGCCACTACAAACGCGACAGCCAGTTGCACACGCCGCTGGCCCTGCTGTTGAACGTGCTGCTGGCCTTGCCGGTATCGCTGCTGCTGGCCCTGGGCGGTCTGGCACTGCGCGTCGATGCCCGTGGGCAAAACGCCGCGCTGGGGCTCGCCCTGCTGGAAATGGCCCAGGCCTGGCTGGTGTTCTACACCCTGTACCGGATTCTCGCGCCCGGCGGCATGGCCGAGCTGCACTTCCGCTGGCCACGCGCGCAGGTGGCCTTTATCAACAAGCAGGTACGCAACCTCGGCCTGGTGGTGATGGCTCTGGTGGCGGTGGTCAGCGTGGCCGAGCAACAACCGGCTGCACTGGCCGAAGACGTGATCGGCATCTGCATCGTACTCACCTGCTTCCTGCTGATGACCTGGATCATGGGCAAGCTGCTGCTGGCCGAACCGATGCGCGAACATGCCTCGCCATTCCGCCTGATTATCGGCGCGGGCTTTACCCTGCTGCCGTTCGCCCTGATCGTGGCGGTGGGCTTCGGCTACTACTACACCTCGCTGAAACTCACCGACCGCCTGATCAACACCCTGTACCTGCTGATTGTCTGGCTGCTGGTGGAGGCCGCCTTTGTCCGTGGCCTGGCCGTGGCCGCGCGGCGCCTGGCCTATGCCCGCGCTCTGGCCAAACGCCAGGCGCAGGCCAAGGAAAACGCCGATGGTGACGAAGTGCCGGTGGAAAGCCCGACGCTGGATATCGACCAGGTCAACCAGCAATCCCTGCGCTTGATCCGCCTGGCGTTGCTGGCCGGCTTTATCGGCTGCCTGTACCTGATCTGGGCCGACCTGATCAGCGTGTTCGCCTACCTGGACAACGTCACCCTCTACCAATACGCCGCCGGCACGGGCGCGGCCGCCACCCAGGTGCCGATCAGCCTGTTGGATGTACTGGGTGCCCTGTTGATCGTGGGCGTCACCATTGCCCTGGCCAATAACTTGCCCGGCTTGCTGGAGGTACTGGTGCTGTCGCGCCTGTCCCTGGCCCAGGGCAGTGCCTATGCCACCACCACGCTGTTGTCCTATGCGATTGCCGGTATCGGTATCGTCAGCACCCTGTCGACCCTGGGGGTCAGCTGGGACAAGCTGCAATGGCTGGTGGCGGCGCTGTCGGTGGGTATCGGTTTTGGTATGCAGGCGATCTTCGCCAACTTTATTTCCGGCATCATCCTGCTGTTCGAGCGCCCGGTGCGCATTGGCGACCTGGTGACCATCGGCACCGTGACCGGCACCGTCAACCGTATCCGCATTCGCGCCACCCATATCACCGATGGCGACCGCAAAGCGGTGATCGTGCCGAACCAGACCATTCTCACCAGCCAGTTGATCAACTGGACGCTGACCGACACCGTTACCCGCATTGTGCTGACCTTCAATATTGCCCGCGGCAGCGACCTGGAACTGGTGCGCAAGCTGATGCTGCAAGCCACCCAGGAAAACAGCCGGGTACTGCGCGACCCGGCGCCGACCGTGCAACTGACCTCCTATGGCGCCAGCACCCTGGACCATGAGTTGAAGATCTACGTACGTGAACTCGGCGACCGCGGCCCAGCCACCGATGAACTGAACCGGCGCATCGACCAGCTGTTCCGCGACAACGGCATCAACCCCAGCACCACGCCGAAGATGGAAGTGTTTTTGGCTAATCAGAAAGGCCAGGAACAGAAGATCGCCAACGAAGAAGAAGCTGAGGCGCCGAAGTCTTAAAGGCAACGGCCCCTCTCCCCTAGCCCCTCTCCCGCGACGCGGGAGAGGGGAATTCAAGCTCCCTCGCCCGCTTGCGGGAGAGGGCTGGGGAGAGGGGCCTTTGATCTCGCCACCCAACCACGGACACCGCCGTTGAAAACCCTCGCCGACCTGAACTTCGATAACCGCTTTGCCCGCCTGGGCGATGCGTTTTCCACCGAGGTATTGCCAGAGCCTATCGACGAGCCGCACCTGGTGGTCGCCAGCCCGGCCGCCATGGCCCTGCTCGACCTCGACCCGGCCGAAGCCGAACAGGCGGTGTTTGCCGAGATCTTTGCCGGACACAAACTCTGGGACAGCGCCGAGCCACGGGCCATGGTCTATTCCGGCCATCAGTTTGGCTCGTACAACCCGCGCCTCGGTGATGGCCGTGGCCTCTTGCTGGGTGAGGTGGTGAATGACGCCGGCGAGCATTGGGACCTGCACCTCAAGGGCGCCGGGCAAACCCCGTACTCGCGCATGGGCGATGGCCGTGCGGTGCTGCGCTCCTCGATCCGCGAGTTTCTCGCCTCCGAAGCCATGGCCGCGCTGGGCATTCCCAGCAGCCGGGCACTGTGCGTAACCGGCTCCACCACCCCGGTCTGGCGCGAGAAAAAGGAAACCGCCGCCATGGTGCTGCGCCTGGCGCCCAGCCATGTGCGCTTTGGCCACTTCGAGTACTTCTACTACACCAAGCAGGAAGAGCAGCTGAAAACCCTCGGCGAGCATGTGCTGCGTGAGCACTTCCCGCACTGCCTGGAACAGCCCGAACCCTACCTGGCGATGTTCCGCGAGGTACTGGAGCGCAATGCCGAGATGATCGCCTACTGGCAGGCCTACGGTTTCTGCCATGGGGTGATGAACACCGACAATATGTCGATCCTGGGCATCACCTTCGATTACGGCCCGTTTGCCTTTCTCGACGACTTCGATGCGCGTTTTATCTGCAACCACTCCGACGATTCTGGCCGCTATTCCTTTAGCAACCAGGTGCCCATCGCCCACTGGAATCTCTCGGCGTTGGCCCAGGCGCTGACCCCGTTTATCAGTGTCGATGCGTTGCGCGAAACGCTTAATCTGTTTTTGCCGCTGTACCAGGCCCATTACCTGGACCTGATGCGCAAGCGCCTGGGCCTGTTCCAGCCGCAGGACGACGACGGCAGCCTGGTCGAACGCCTGCTGCAACTGATGCAGACCAGCCCGGTGGACTACAGCCGCTTTTTCCGCGAGCTGGGCGACAGCGCGCCGGCGGATGCGCTGAAACGTCTGCGCGAGGACTTTATCGACCTCGCCGGCTTTGACGCCTGGGCCAGCGACTACCTGGCCCGTTGCCCGGACCTTGAGCAAAGCGAACGGCGCACGCGGATGCATGCGGTCAACCCGAAATACATCCTGCGCAACTACCTGGCGCAGCAGGCCATCGAGGCCGCGGAAAAAGGTGACTACAGCGAGGTGCGCTTGCTCCACGAAGTGCTGAGCAAGCCGTTCGACGAGCAACCGGGCAACGAACGTTTCGCCGAACGGCCGCCCGAGTGGGGCAAGCACCTGGAAATCAGCTGTTCGTCGTAAGGCGCTGCGCCACCCGCGGGCTTGTATCGCGGTAGCGCTGTTGTTCTCGGCGCCAACGTTCTTCCGTACACTGCGCACAAAAAACGCAGGCAAGGAGAGCAGTTTTGCGCATTCACGCTGTATGGATAGCCGCTTCGGCCCTGCTTCTGCTGCCCCCTGCGGCAGCCAACGCCGCCGACGACCCGTTGCTCGATAGCCCCGCCGCCAGCCAGAGCAGCGCCCAGCGCTCGGCCCGTGGCGTATTGCGTGCCCGCGACCAGGCCACGCTGTCCAGCGAACTGGCCGGGCGCATCACCGAGATGCCGTTTGCCGAAGGCCAGGACTTCAAGAAAGACGACGTGCTGGTACGTTTCGATTGCAGCGCCTACCAGGCACAGCTGGAAGCCGCCCAGGCGGCAGTGCGTGCCGCCAATGAACAGCTCAAGCACAACAACCAACTGGCCGCGCTGAACTCGGTGGGCCGCTTCGAAGTGGCCCAGGCCGAAGCCAAGCTTGCCCAGGCGCAGGCCGAGGCCAAGGTGTATCAGGTGCAAACCCGCCGCTGCGTGGTGGTCGCCCCGTTCAGTGGCCGTGTGGTGCAGCGCAAGGTGCAGCCCTATGAAAGCGTCAGCGGTGGCACCCCGCTGCTGGAAATCGTCGATAACCGCACCCTGGAAGTACACCTGCTGGTGCCGTCCAACTGGCTGAACTGGCTCAAGCCCGGCAGCACCTTCGAATTTACCGCCGATGAAACCGGCAAGCCGCTGCCGGTCACGGTCAAACGCCTGGGCGCGCGTATTGACGAAGGCAGCCAGACCTTGCTGCTGATCGGCACCCTGCCCAGCGACGCCAGTGGCCTGCTCGCCGGCATGAGCGGCAGCGCGCAGTTTGCGGAGGCGCCATGACGGCGTCGCAACCTGGCCTGGCCGAGCGGCTGATCGCCCAGTTTCTGCTGCTGGAGCACCAGGCCCGCGCGGCCAAGGATATCGACAGCCTGGCGTATGCCCTGGTCAATGACGCCCAGGGTCTGTTCGGTTACCGCCACGCGGCGTTACTGATTGCCGGCAAGGTGCGCTCGCTCACCGGCGTCAGCGTGGTGGAGCCCAACGCGCCCTTCGTGGCCTTTGTGGAACAGGCTGCCGGGCAATTGCTGCGCCTGGGCCGTTCGGCCACACCGGGGGTGGTGGCTGCTGCCGACCTCGATAACCAGAGCCAGGCCGATTGGCAAAGCCTGTCGGCGGCGCATGCAATCTGGCTGCCGTTGCGCGACCGCCAGCAGCAGGCCTTTGGCGGCCTGTGGATTGCCCGCGAACAACCCTGGAGCGAGGCCGAACAAAGGCTGCTGGTCGAACTGGCCGATTGCTATGGCCATGCCTGGCAGGCGCTGCAACCGGGCAAGCCCTGGCGCCTGCGCTGGCCAAAAAAGAAAATCCTCGCCGTGGCGGCAGCCGCCTTGCTGGTATTGCTGGTGCCCATTCGCCAATCGGTGCTGGCACCGGCCGAGGTGATTCCGCTGGGCGGCCAGGTGGTGGCCGCGCCGCTGGATGGGGTGATTGCCGAGTTTCTGGTCAAACCCAACCAAACGGTAAAAACCGGCGATGTGCTGGTGCGCTTCGACGCCACCAGCATCAAGGCCCAGGCCGACGTCGCCGAGCGCACCCTGAACGTCGCCGAAGCGGAGCTCAAGGCCAACGCCCAACGGGCCTTTGCCGACGCCGACTCCAGCGCCCGTATCGACCTGTTCGCCGCCCGCGTCGAGCAGAAACGTGCAGAACGCGACTACGCCCGCCAGTTGCTGGCACGCACGGAAATACGCGCCGAACGCGATGGCATTGCGGTATTTGCCGATGCCCAGCGCTGGACCGGCAAGCCTGTGCAAACCGGCGAACGGCTGATGGAAATCGCCGACCCCAGCCAGGCGGAGCTGCGCATCGAACTGGCCGTGGGCGATGCCCTGGCCTTTGCCCCTGGTAGTGAAGTCAGCCTGTTTCTCGACAGCGATCCCCTGCATCGGCATATCGCCCACTTGCAGCGCAGCGCCTATGAGGCCGAACAGACAGCGGCGGGCCAATTGGCCTACCGCCTGGACGCGGCATTCACCGACTCGCCACCGCGCATCGGTTTACGCGGCACCGCCAAGCTCTATGGCGAGCGGGCGCCGCTGGCCCTGTACCTGTTGCGCCGGCCATTGGCGGCCCTGCGGCAAACGGTGGGCCTGTAATGCAATTGCCCGCGCTGCGTGCCGATGTGCAGCTATCTGCGGCCAGCGCCGCCCTGGATGGCTCACCGCAATGGACCCTGGCTGACCCGTTGCGCGGCCGCTACTTCAAGCTGGGGGCCACGGCCATGCGCCTGCTGCGGCACTGGGCGCTGGGCGATGCCCAGCAGGTGCTGCAGGCCGCCAACCGCGAACCGGGCGTGCCGCTGGGCGGTGAAGACCTCGACGAGCTGCTGCGTTTTTTACGCGGCCACGACCTGATCAGCGCCGCCGACAGCGAACAACGCGCCAGTTATGCGCTCAAGGCCCAGCAAGGCAAACACAGCCTGTGGCAAACCCTGCTGCACCAATACCTGTTTTTCCGTATTCCGCTGTGGCGCCCGGATGCCTTTCTCAACCGCACCTGGCCCTGGCTCGAACGTTTCGGCCCTGCCCTGCTGCGTATCGGCATGCCGCTGATTCTGCTGCTCGGTGGCCTGCTGGTGGCGCGCGACTGGGAGCGTTTTATCGCCACCTTCCCGCATTTGTTCAGCCTCGGCGGCGCGGCGGCGTTTGCCGTGGCCCTGACCTTCGCCAAGCTGTGCCATGAATTCGGCCATGCCTATATGGCCAAGCGCGCGGGCTGCCGGGTACAGAGCATGGGTGTGGCCTTTATGGTGATGCTGCCGATGTTCTACACCGACGTCAGCGACGCCTGGCGCGTCAATGACCGCCGCTCACGGTTGCTGATCGGCGCTGGCGGGGTGATGGCCGAGCTGCTGCTGGCTTGCCTGGCGTTGCTGGCCTGGTCGCTGCTGCCGGACGGCCCGGCACGCAGCGCCGCCTTTATGCTGGCCAGCGCCACCTGGATCACCACCCTGGCGGTCAACCTCAATCCCTTTATGCGCTTTGATGGTTATTTTTTGCTCAGCGACCTCTGGGCTGTGGATAACCTGCAAGGTCGGGCGTTTGCCTTGTGCCGCTGGCGCCTGCGCGAAAGCCTGTTCGGTTATGGCGAGCCGGCTCCCGAGCCGTGGTCGCCGGCCATGCAGCGGCGCCTGTTGTGGTGGGGGTATGGCTCGTGGTTATGGCGGGCGGCGCTGTTTTTCGGCATTGCGCTGGCGGTGTACCACATGTTCTTCAAGCTCCTGGGCATCTTTCTGATGCTGGTGGAGCTGCTCTGGTTTATTGCCTTGCCGGTGTTTTCCGAAGCCAAGGTGTGGTGGCGCCAGCGTGAGCGCGCCCACCCCGGCAAGGCGCTGCTGCTGGCCGGCAGCCTGCTCGGCCTGCTGTTGGTACTGCTGGTGCCATGGCGCAGCAGCGTGGATATTCCGGCCCAGTTGGAAGCCGCCGGCAACACTGCGCTGCATGCGCCGCTGCCGGCGCGGGTCAAGCGGGTGGCGGTCACCGACGGCCAGGCCGTTCAGGCAGGCGACCTGCTGCTGGAGCTGGAGTCGCCCGATCTCGACTCGCGCCTGGGCATCGTGCGCAGCCAGATCGCGATTGTGCAGCTGCAGCTGCGCCGCCAGGCCGGGCGCAGCGAAACCATCGCCGATGTCGGCGTGCTCGAACAACAATTGGCCGAAGCGCTGGCCGAATATCGCGGCCTGGCGGCACAACGCCTGCGCCTGGAAGTGCGCGCGCCCCAGGCCGGCGTGGTGCGTGAGCTGCTGCCCGGTCTGCGGCCAGGACGCTGGCTGTCGCCGCATAACGTGCTGGCGCGGGTGATCGAGCCAGGCTTGCGCCTGCGCGGCTATCTGCCCGAAGACCAGCTGTGGCGAGTGGCCCCCGGTGCCGAAGGACGGTTTGTCGCCGATGACCCGGCCCGCCAGGCCCCCCGGGTGCGCCTGGAGGAAGTCGACGCCACCGGGGTGGCACAACTGCAACTCGAAGCCCTGAGCTCCGACCACCATGGCCCCATTGCCGTGCGCCGCAATGCCCAGCAACAGGCCGAGCCCGTGCAGGCCCAATACGGCGCACGTTTGCAGGTGCTTGATGCGTTTGCGCCGCCCGCGCAGCCATTACGGGGCGTGGCGGTGATCGAAGGCCGTGGCGAATCGGTGCTCGGTGGTCTGTGGCGACGCCTGGCGGCACTGGGTGTGCGGGAAAGCGGTTTCTAGCGCGCCAGGCAATAGAAAGATGGACGGCATGGCCATGTGCTAGCCAATGATTGTGTCCTACAAGAAAAACCCGGATATTTGCGCGGAACATTCCTATAAAAATATAGTCGCGCTTGTAACAAGGAGGTTGCTGTGAAGTTTTTTGACCTGTTTCGGTCAGTCCCCTCGGGCACCCCTGCCAAACGCGCACCTATTGCCTCGGCGCTTGAACCACGCATGCTGTTCGACGGCGCGGTAGCCGCCACCGTCGCCGATGCCGCCAGTAGCAACGACCACGCCACGGCCGACAGCGCCGCCAAGAACCCCAGTACCGACGACAGCGGCGCGCACGCCAGCGATGCCGCCACGCCACCGGCGGCCACCGGTGACAACCGCCATGAAGTGGTGTTTGTCGATGCCAAGGTGCAGAACTACCAGCAACTGCTCGATGCGCTGCCCAAAGGCACCGAAGTGGTGGTGCTCGACAGCAGCAAGGATGGCCTGCAGCAGATTGCCGACTACCTGAAAGACCGCAGTGATATCGATGCCATCCATATCCTCAGCCACGGCGAGGCCGGGCAGATTCAGCTGGGCACCGAGACGGTGGATAAAGCCGAGCTTAGTGCACGGGCAGACGTACTGGCGCAAATCGGCAAGGCCCTGACCGCCGAGGGCGACATCCTGCTGTACGGCTGCAAGGTGGCGGCCGATGGCAAGGGCCAGGACTTTCTCCAGGCGTTCGCCACGGCCACAGGCGCCGATGTGGCGGCCTCTACCGACAACACCGGTGGCGCTGCACTGGGTGGCAACTGGACGCTGGAGGCGCACGCCGGCGCCATCGAAACCGGAGCGCTGGCCGCGCCCGAGCAACTGGCTAGCTACAACGCCCTGCTAGCGGCACCAACCAGCGAGAACTTCGACGGCGTAGCGGTTGACGGAACGGGCCGTAGCCTTGGCGTTATCGGGGAAGCCCGGGTCATTGATGGCTGGACATTTTCCGTTCTGGACAGCGCCGGGAATATCGATGCCACTGGCTATGTCGATGTAACCCGCCTCACTGGCGATACCTCCCTGGCGAACGATAGCTCCGATAAGGCCGCGTTTCTCAATGGCTACTACACCGGTGGTACTGCTACCCAAGCCGCCGGCGTCATAAAGGCCACCTCGGGCGAAGAGTTTTCGCTGGTGTCCATCACTGTCGAAAACGGTGGCGGCAATAATACCTACCGCCTTGTTGGCTACCGCGACGGTGTCGCCGTGTCCGGCGCCACGCAAAACTTCACCGCCCCCGCCTACGGCAGTTCCACCGTGGTCTCGGTGTCGGGCAGCCAATGGCAATACATCGATGAAGTGCGGATCGTGCAGCAGAATGGCGCGCAGGACATTTCCATCTATATCGACGATATCGTGGTCGCCCCGGCCGTGCCCCCCAATGCCGCCCCCGTAACCACCACCAGCGGCGGCACCACGGCATTTACCGAAGGCAACAACGTCACCAGCACACCGGTGCTGGTCGATAGCGGCATCACCGTTACCGATGCGGACAACAGCACCCTGGCCTCGGCCAAGGTCAGCATCACCGGCAACCTGCAGACCGGCCAGGATGTGCTGGCCTTCACCAACAACCCCGCCACCATGGGCAATATCACTGGCAGCTACAGTGCCGCAACCGGCGTGCTGTCCATGACGTCCGCGGGCTCCACGGCCACCCTGGCCCAGTGGCAGGCAGCGCTGCGCTCGGTCACCTACACCAACAGCTCCGAGTCGCCGAACACCGCCAACCGCACCATCAGTTTTGTGGTCAATGACAGCGTCAGCAACAGCACGGCCAGCACCAAGACCGTGTCGGTTGCCGCCACCAACGATTCGCCGGTGGGCAGCAACTCGGGCGGCACCACCGCGTTCACCGAGGGTAATAACGTCACCAGCCCAGCGGTGGCGATCGACGTTGGCTACACCGTCTCGGACCTGGACAGCAGCACCCTGGCGAGCGCCACGGTGCAGATCACTGGCAACTACCAGAGCGGCGAAGACCTGCTGGCGTTTACCAACAACCCGGCGACCATGGGCAATATCGCCATCGCCTCCAATGCCGCAGGCGTGCTTACCCTGAACTCGGCGGGCGCCACTGCCACGCTGGCGCAATGGCAAGCGGCCTTGCGCTCAGTGACCTACCGCAACAGCTCGGATTCACCCAATACGGCCAACCGCACCGTGAGCTTTACCCTCAACGATGGCAACTCCAACAGCGCTACCACCAACAAGACCGTATCAGTGGCCAGCGTCAACGACACGCCAGTAGCCACCACCAGCGGCGGCAACAGCGCCTTTGCCGAAGACGGCGGGCCGGTGG
>JBCECW010000033.1:0-8704 GCA_039207785.1 Pseudomonas sp.
CAACATCACCTTCGCCACCGATTCGGCGAACATCGCCCCGAGCTTCTACGCGCCGCTGAACAACCTGGCGAACTCGTTCAAGCAGTACAACCAGAACAGCATCGAGATCGTTGGCTATACCGACAGCACCGGCAGCCGCCAGCACAATATGGACCTGTCCCAGCGCCGCGCGCAGAGCGTGGCCAACTACCTGACCTCGCAGGGCGTTGACGGCACTCGCCTGTCCACTCGCGGCAATGGCCCGGACCAACCGATCGCCACCAACGACACCCCCGATGGCCGCGCGCAAAACCGCCGGGTAGAGGTGAACCTCAAGCCGCTGCCGCAAGCACAGCAACAGCCGCAGCAGTACCAGCAGGCGCCGCAGCAGCAGTATCAGCAATATCCGCAGTAGGTTTTTACTCCGTTTGGCAATCAGGCCTCCCTCGTGGAGGCCTTTTTGTTGGCGCGTTTGGTGGCCAGGCACCTGACCGTTCGCTCAACCTTTGATGGCAAAGCGCCCATTGGCAAATTCCTGTCTAGACTTCAGCGCAGTGGCTCAGGCGGGCCATTGCTGGCCGGGTTCCACGCTTACAAGACGTAAGCACAGGAGTAGGACGCTGGCGGAGGATCAGGAGCTTACATGGACGACAATCCCGGGTTTCATTCACGCCGCCCCTGGCTGCCTTATCTGGTGGCGCTGGGGTTGATGGCGGGGCTGGGCGCGTTGGTGGTGTGGCAATGGCAGGAGCTCAATGCCAATAACCGGCGTGAACAGGAGCAGCGCTTCAGCATCGCCGTGGATGATGTGCAGCAGAGCATCACCGAGCGTATGCGTGCCTATGAAATGGTGCTGCGCGGCATGGCCGGGCTGCTGGCCGGCAGCGATGAGGTCAGCGCCGAGGAGTGGATGCGCGCCACCGACCAGTTGCAGCTGCAAGACCGTTACCCCGGCATCCAGGCCGTGGCCTGGGCGCGCTATATGCGTGGGCCGCAGCTGACCGCGTTTGTCGATAACGAGCGACGTGAAGGGCGTAAGGATTTCCGTATCTTTCCCGCCGGCGAACGTGACGAATACCTGATCGCCGACTACATCAGCCCCCTGGATTGGCGCAACCGCCGTGGCCTGGGGTTCGACGCGCTGTCCGAAGCGCTGCGCCGCAAGGCGGTGTATCAGGCCAGGCGTACCGGCGAGGCGGTGTTGTCGGCGCCGCTCAAATTGAAGTCCGAGACCGATCAGGATGCCCAGGTCGGCGCCGTGCTCTATATGCCCGTGTACGCCAACACGGCACCGGTCACCAGCGAAGAAGAGCGTGAGCAAGCGTTTCTCGGTGCCGTGACCGGGTCTTTTCGTATGCATGATCTGCTCACCGGCATTCTCGGTAGCCGCAATGAGCTGTACCAGATCGAGCTGGTGGATAACTCCGACGATGGCGGCGCCTTGATCAATGGTGGCTACCGTGGCAATTCGGCCTTTCAGCTCACGCGCAACCTGAGCGTATTCGGCCGCGAATGGCAGCTGACTGTCGGCAGCACTGAGCTGTACGAACGACGCCTGGAAAACCCCCGCCTGCAATTCAATCTATGGGTCGGCCTGTTGGCCTCGGCCTTGCTGGGCTTGATGGTCGGCGGCTATCTGTTTTTGCGTGAGCGCGCCTTGGCCAGTAGCGAGCTGATGAGCGCCGGCCTGCGCGAACGTGAAGAGCGCTTTCGCCTGGTGGTGGAGGCGTCGCCCAATGCCATCGTCCTGGTGGACGGAAACGGTCGTATTGCCATGGTCAACCAGCAGGCCGAGCTGATGTTTGGCTACCCACGGGACGAGCTGGTGGGCGCTGCTGTAGAAAAACTGCTACCCGAATCGCTGCGCCATGCCCATGTCGGCATGCGCAAAGACTTTCAGAAAGCGCCCGAGCCCCGGCAAATGGGTGGCAACCGCGAGCTATTCGGCCAGCACAAGGACGGCCACTCGATTCCCGTGGAGGTCGGCTTGTCGCCACTGCGCAGCGGCGCCGAGGTGCTGGTGCAAGCGGTGATCATCGATATCAGTGCGCGCAAGGCTGCCGAGGAGCGTTTCCGCCTGGTGGTGGAAGCCTCGCCCAATGCCATCGTGCTGGTGGACAACAAGGGCCGCATCGCCATGGCCAACCGCCAGACCGAGCAGTTGTTCGGCTATCCACGTGGCGAGCTGCTGGGCCAGGCGGTGGAAAAACTGCTGCCTGACTCCTTGCAGGAGTTGCACGTGGGCCTGCGCAAAAGCTTCTTGCGTTCGCCCGAGCCACGGCAAATGGGCAATAACCGCGAGCTGTTCGGCCGTCACCAGGATGGCCACCTGATTCCGCTGGAGGTGGGCCTGTCGCCGTTGCGCAGTGGTGAAGATGTGCTGGTGCAGGCGGTGATCATCGATATCAGCGAGCGCAAGGCGGCGGAAACGCGCCTGCGTGAGCAAGCCGAGCAGTTGGCATTGGCTAACCGCTACAAGTCGGAATTCCTCGCCAATATGTCCCACGAGCTGCGCACGCCGCTCAATAGCATCCTGATCCTGAGTGAGCAGTTGAAGCAGAACACTGGCGGCAACCTGAACGACAAGCAGGTCAAGCACTCGGACATCATCCACCGCGCCGGCCGTGACCTGCTGCAACTGATCAACGATGTGCTCGACCTCGCCCGTATCGAGGCCGGCCGCGTGCAGTTGAAGCTGGAGCAGATGAATGTCCACGACCTGATCCAGGAGTTGGACGCCAGCCTGCGGCCGATGGCCGAGCTGAAAAGCCTGCGCCTGATCAGCAGCCTGGAGCCGCAGGTGCCACGGGTGATTTTCAGCGACCGTGGGCGCTTGCAGCAGATTTTGCGCAACCTGCTTTCCAATGCCCTGAAGTTCACCGAGCGCGGCGAAGTCCAGGTGTCGGTCAGCTGTGGCTCGGTGGTGGAGGAAGATGGGCGGGTAATGCTGACCATCGTGGTGCGCGACACCGGTATCGGCATCGCCCCCGAGCAGCATCAGCGCGTGTTCCAGGCCTTCCAGCAGATTGATGGCTCCACTAGCCGCGCCTTTGGTGGCACGGGCCTGGGCCTGGCCATTACCCGGCAACTGGTCGAGGTATTGGATGGCACCGTGCGCCTGGATAGCGCGCCGGGGCAGGGCTCGGTGTTTACCGTGCAGTTGCCGGTCACGGTGATCAACAGCAGCCCGGCCATTACCCAGGCTCCGGTCGCTGCGCCCATTCGCACGGGGCAAGGGCCGATGCTGCTGGTGGTCGAAGACGACCTGAATTTTGCCGGGCTGATTGCCGAAGAAGCCCAGGCCCATGGCTTTTCCTGTGTGCATTGCCGCAGTGGCAACCAGGCCATCGAGCTGTTGCAGCGCGAGCAATTTGCTGCGGTGATCCTCGATATCCTGCTGCCCGATATCAGTGGCTGGCAGATCTACCGCAGCCTGCGCGGCCATGCCCAGCATCGCGGCATGCCGGTGCATATCATTTCCTGCGTGCCGCAGCCTGATGACTGGAACGATGACGACACCCGCTATCTGGTCAAGCCCATCGCCCGTGCCGACCTGGAGCAAGTGTTCACTGACCTGGCCCGCCATGAGCAAGAGGAAAACCGCCTACTGCTGGTGGAAGACATCGACCCCGAACGCGAGTTTTACCGCGAGCACTTGAGCCAGCTGGGCTTTAGCGTAACGGCCGTGGCGACTGCCGAGCAGGCCCGCGCCGCTTACCAGAGCGACGATTTCGCCGCGCTGGTGGTGGACCTCGATCTGCCCGACCAGGATGGTTTCGATTTGATTGAACTCATGTCGCGCCAGCGTCCTCTGAGCAATACACGGGTGGTCGTGAATACCGGCGTGGATGTAACCCAGCAAAGCCTGCAACGCTTGCGCCGCTACTCGGCCGTGGTGGTGCAGAAAAATGGCCAGGACCTGCAAGCCCTGAGCTTGGCCGTGCAGGGGTTCCTCACCAGCGTACGTGAGCCGTCCACCGAGCTGGCTGTGCCGGTGGAAGAAGTACCTGCCCCCGACTCGCTGCTACACCGGCGGGTGCTGTTGGTGGATGACGACGTACGCAATATCTATGCAATGAGCGCCGTATTGGATGAGCTGGGCCTGGAAGTAAGTACCGCCCGAGATGGCTTCGAGGCGCTCGCCGCGTTTGCGGAACAATCGTTTGACCTGATCCTGATGGATATGGCGATGCCCAATATGGATGGCTATACCGCCACTCGTCTGCTTAAACAGGAGAAAGGCTGCACGGTGCCGATCATTGCCTTGACGGCTCATGCGATGAAGGGCGACCGCGAAAAATGTTTGGCCGCGGGCACGGATGATTATTTGGCCAAGCCAGTGGCGCGGCAGGACCTGATGGTGCTGCTGCAGCGTTGGTTAGCGAAAACGGAGGGACGAAATGGCTCTAGCGCAGCTTAAACCGCAGTCCAGCGAGCAGATCTTGCTGGTGGTCGATGACCGCGAGGAAAACCTCGTGGCCATGGAAGCCCTGCTGGGGGATAGCCCCTGGGCGGTGCGTACCGTCAATTCGGGCGAAGCGGCCCTGCAGTGCCTGCTCGACAATGATGTCGGCCTGGTGCTGCTGGATGTGCAGATGCCGCATATGGATGGCTTCGAGGTGGCGCGCCTGATGCGCGGCAATCCGGCCACGCGCTATACGCCGATCATTTTCCTCTCGGCCATTGCCCATACCGAAGACTCGGTCTTGCGTGGCTACGCCACCGGGGCGGTGGACTTTATTCTCAAACCCTTCGACCCACAGGTGCTGCGGCACAAGATCAATGTGCTGCTTGAGCACGAGCGCAACCGGCATGAATTGCAGTTGCTGTCCAAGCAACTGGACAGCGCCCGCGCCTTCAATGCCTCGGTGCTGGAAAACGCCGCCGAAGGCATTGTGGTGGTGAACGAAGAGGGCAATATCAACTTCGTCAACCCGGCCATGGCGCGCATGCTCAACGGCACGGTGGCGAGCATCGAGGGCACGCCGATCCTCGATTACCTGGAAACCTCTGGTATTCCCACCGCCTGGAAAGACTCCGAATTCTATAAACACTGGCTGCGCGGCGAGGCCTACCGCCTGCACGACGCCAGCCTGCGCGCGGTCAGCGGCCAGGTGTTGCCGGTGGCGTTGTCCAGCTCGCCCTTGCCGCGTTTGCAGCGCTCGATGGTGATACTGGCGCTGGATATGTCGGTGGTGCGTAACCTGTATGCCCAGCTGGAGTCACAGGCGGCCACCGATGCCTTGACCGGCCTGCTGAACCGTCGTGGCTTTCACCAGGCGCTGGAAGCCAATCTGGCGCGCCTGGACCGCAGCGGCAAACGCATGGCGATTCTCTACCTCGACCTGGACGGTTTTAAGCGGATCAACGACTCCCTCGGCCACGCCGCCGGCGACCAGGTATTGCGCCAGGTCGGCGATCTGCTGCGCTCCAGCCTGCGGCCCTACGATGTGCTGGCGCGCATGGGCGGTGATGAGTTCACCGCCTTGCTCGACGGCCTGGAGCACCCCGAAGACGCCGCGCGTATTGCGGAAAAACTGATCGAGCTGGTGTCGGTACGCCATCGCGTCGACGGCATGGATGTCACCCTGGGCGCCAGTATCGGCATTGCCAGCTACCCCGAGTGCGGGCGCAGCGTCGATGGCCTGATGCGCGCTGCCGATATGGCCATGTACGAAGCCAAGCGTGCCGGCCGCCAGCAATACCGCTTTTTCTCCCCGGAAATGAACGGCCGCGCGCGCTCGCGGCTGATGCTGGAAGAAAGCCTGCGCAATGCCATCGAGCAGGACGATTTTGTGCTGGTGTACCAGCCGCAGATCTACCTGGAAACCGGCAAGCTGCGCGGCTTTGAGGCCCTGTTGCGCTGGGAGCATCCGGTGTCGGGCACCATCGCGCCGAATGTGTTTATTCCGCTGCTGGAGGAAACCCGCCTGATCAATCGCCTGGGCGACTGGATCGTGCATCGCGGCGTGCAGCAGTGCTGCGATTGGCAGCCGGTGTTTGGTGACCAGGTGGTGGTCAGCCTGAACGTCAGCCCGGTGCAGTTTGGTATGCCGCAACTGGTGGACGACCTGCGCCGCGCGTTGTTGGAGCTTGGCCTGGCGCCGCACCAACTGGAAGTGGAAGTGACCGAAAGTGCGCTGATGCAGGATCTGGACACCACCCGCGAGCAACTCAGCCAACTGCGCGCGCTGGGGGTGAAAATCGCCATCGACGACTTTGGTACCGGCTATTCCTCGCTGGCCTATCTGCGCCATTTCGAACTGGACACCTTGAAGATCGACCGCCTGTTTATCTCCAATATGCTCAGCTCGCCCAAGGACGCGGCGGTGGTCAGCACCATCATCGACCTGGGCTGGAACCTGGGCCTGGAGGTGATTGCCGAAGGGGTGGAAACCATCGAGCAGCGCGACTGGCTGCTGGAGCACCGCTGCCACATCATGCAGGGCTTTCTGGTGGCCAAGGGGCTGCCGGTGGCGGAGACCATGCATTTCCCGGCGCAGATTGATTGGGATATGTACCGCAAGACCTGAGCGCTACGCCGCTCAGTCCCCTCTCCCGCTTGCGGGAGAGGGTTAGGGTGAGGGGCTTTTACGATCTACGCTTGGCGCGGCCCTCACCCCCGGCCCCTCTCCCGCAGGCGGGCGAGGGGAGACAAGCGAATCAGCGCTTGGCTGGCGGAAACTCCGCATGCAACCCCGCCAACTCCGCATCCTTCTCTTCCCACAGCTTGTTTACCCACTGCTGGAACCCCAGGCGGTAGGCCTCGTCGTTGTTGTAGTCCTTGCCGAGAAACTCCCGGGGGATTTCCAGGGTGTGGTAACGCACCACTACCTTGGGTACTTCGCCGCACAGAAAGGCCCAGAAGCTCGGGTTGCCCTCGGGGTAGTGGATGGTGATATTGACCATCGACTTCAAGCGCGCGCCCATGGCATCTAGCACAAAGCCGATGCCGCCAGCCTTGGGCTTGAGCAGGTAGCGGAACGGCGAGTTCTGCTGGTCATGCTTGGCCTGGGTAAAACGCGTGCCTTCCAGGAAGTTGAAGATGGCCACCGGCACATCACTGAATTTCTCGCAGGCGCGGCGGGTGGCGGCGGTGTCCTGGCCTTTCTTTTCCGGGTGCTTTTCCAGGTAGGCCTTGGTGTAGCGCTTCATAAACGGGAAGTCCAACGCCCACCAGCACAGGCCAATCACCGGCACCCAGATCAGCTCTTGCTTGAGAAAGAATTTAAAAAACGGCAGGCGGCGATTGAGGGTGTGTTGCAGCACCAGGATATCGACCCAGCTCTGGTGGTTGCTGGTCACCAGGTACCAGCCGTCGTACTTGAACTGCTCGCGGCCTTTGAGGTTCCACTCGGTTTTCTGCACCAGCCACATCCAGCCACTGTTGCAGGCGATCCAGGCCTCGGCTGCCCAGTTCAGCACCAGGTTGCACACGGTGCGTACCGGCTTGAATGGCAGCAGCAATTTCACCAGCGCGGCGATAAACAGAAACCAGCACCAGACCAGGGTGTTGGCAAACAGCAGCAGGGTGGCGATAACACCGCGCAAGGGCGCAGGCAGAAAGGACAACATAGGGGCGGGGGCCTCGTAAAAGTTATTGTTAGCCGCTCTTTTTCAGAAGTTGGCGGTTGTTAGGCGCAGAGAGTACCCATTGTTAGCGCAGGTGCAAACCAACGTATTTATGGCAAATTCGCCGCCTGAATAGCGGTCAGGGCGATGGTGTAGATGATGTCGTCCACCAGGGCGCCGCGGGACAGGTCGTTTACCGGTTTGCGTAGCCCTTGCAGCATCGGCCCCACGCTCACGCAATTGGCGCTGCGTTGCACCGCCTTGTAGGTGGTGTTGCCGGTGTTCAGGTCGGGAAACACAAATACCGTGGCATGCCCGGCCACGCTGCTATCGGGGGCTTTTTGCAGGGCCACGCTGTCGATGGCAGCGGCGTCGTATTGCAAGGGACCGTCGAGCAGCAGGTCGGGGCGCGCCTGTTTGGCCAGCTGGGTGGCTTCGCGCACTTTATCCACATCCACGCCGCTGCCCGATTCGCCGGTGGAGTAGCTGATCATCGCCACCCGTGGCTCGATACCAAAGGCGGTAGCCGAGTCGGCGCTCTGCACGGCGATTTCTGCCAGTTCCGCCGCGCTTGGGTCGGGGTTGACCGCGCAGTCGCCATACACCACCACCTGATCAGGCAGCAGCATAAAAAACACCGACGACACCAGCTTGTAGCCCGGCGCGGTCTTGATCAGCTGCAGGGCTGGGCGAATCGTATTGGCGGTGGTGTGGATAGCGCCGGAGACCAGGCCGTCGACTTCATCCAGGGCCAGCATCATGGTGCCGAGCATCACCGGGTCTTCCAGTTGCTGGGTGGCCATCGGCGCATTCAGGCCCTTGCCTTTGCGCAGTTCCACCATCGGCGCTACGTAGCGGCTGCGGATCAGGTCCGGGTCAAGGATTTCCAGGCCCGGCGGCAGCTCGATGCCATGGGCCTGGGCCACCAGTTGCACCTCGTCGGGCTTGGCCAACAGTACGCAGCGGGCGATGCCCCGCGCCTGGCAGATGGCGGCCGCCTGCACCAACGCCAAGGCGGCCGGCCTCACCGACGAAACCAAGACCGCCCATGTCTGCCAGGCCGCCGAAGAAAACCGCGCCTATCTCGAAGGCCGTTAGGCCGCATGGCCCGGCTTCACCGGCCGGGCCACATCGCCATGAACGCTTTGGCAAT
>JBCECW010000033.1:8714-12893 GCA_039207785.1 Pseudomonas sp.
CGCCTGCACGGTGCGCGGCTCGCTGCCTTCGGGCAACACGATACGTTTATTGGCGGCCTGGGCGCGTTGCACCAACTGAAAGCGAAAGGCCGGCGGCGACATGCGTTGCTCGTGGGGTTCGCCACAGCGTTTGCTGAGGAACTCGTGGTCGATATGGCTGGCGACAAAGTCGGTGACCCGCTCGGCGCGCTCGCGGTCGTCGATGGGTATTTCGTTGTTCAGGCGATTGAGGTTGTTCGCCGTGTCGTAGGAACTGGTGGTTACCGACAGTACGGGCAGGCCACTGTGCAAGGCGCCGCGGCACAGTTCCATGATCCGTGGGTCAGGCGGAAAGTCGCTGCACAGCAGCAGGCCAGCCAGGGGCATGCCATTGGTGGCGGCCAGGCTGGTGGCGAGGATGATGTCGTCACGGTCGCCGGGGGTAACCACCAGCACGCCGGGTTTAAGCAATTGCACGGTGTTGGCCACGGCACGGGCACACAGCACGATGCGCTGCATGCGCCGCTGTTCGTAGTCGCCGGCGTTGATCACCCGCGCGCCCAGCAGGTCGGCAATGTCGCGGGTACGCGGCGCGTTCAACTGGTCGAGCCAGGGAATGCTGCCCAGCAGGCGGAAGTCATTACGGCGCAGCAATGGCGAGTGGTCGTGCAGGCGGGCGGCGATCTGTTCGTCGCGCACCTTGTTAAGGATTACACCGAGCACCGCGCTGTCCTGCGGGCCACCAAACATCTGCGCCTGGATTTCCAGGCGGTCGGACAGTTCGCTGATGCTTTCATCATCCGGCGCGGTCACCAGGATCACCTCGGCATCCAGGCTCTTGGCCAGGTGCAGGTTGATCCGCGCGGCATAGCTGGTGTGCGCGGTAGGCACCATGCCTTCGACAATCACTACGTCCTTGTCGCGGGCGGCGTCCTGGTACAGGCGGATAAATTCTTCCAGCAGGTCATTGAGCTGGCCCTCGCCGAGCATGCGCTCGACATGGCCGAGGCTGACCGGGGCAGGGGAGTGCAGGCCATGGGTGCGGGCGATCAATTCGCTGGAGCGTTCCGGGCCAAGGTCGCCAGGTTGCGGTTGCGCCACTGGTTTGAAAAAACCGACGCGCAGGCCGACGCGTTCGAGCGCGCCAACCATGCCAAGGCTGATGGAGGTCAGGCCGACGCCAAAACCGCTGGGGGCAAGGAAGAAAGTTTGCATTCAGGTTCCTGAGTCGCGCGTGGTGCACGCTTTTTATAAGAGACCCGCCGGGTAGGGCGGGTTCTGTTGTTTTTCCGGCTGGTGGCTAGTGCAACAGCTGCAACGTATCGAGGGCGATCTGCCGCTCTTCGTTGGTGGGGATCACCAACACCCGTGGGTGGCCGTAGGCGTGGATCGTACCGGAAAGCCCACGGATATAACGCTCGTTGGCTTCCTCGTCCAACTGCACATTGAGCAGGCGCAAATGGGCCACGGTTTTGCTGCGAATCAGTGGGGAGTTTTCGCCAATGCCGCCGGTAAAAATCAGCCCGTCCAGACGTGGCAACGCGCAGCTCATGGCCGCCAGGGATTTGGCCAGGCGGTAGCAGAACACCTCGATGGCCAGGGTGGCGCCCTCGTGGCCGTCGCGGTGCGCCTGCTCCAGGGTGCGCATATCGTTGGACAGCCCGGACAAGCCCAGCAGGCCGGCGTCGTGGTTCAGCATGTAGTCGATCTTTTCGATATCCCAGCCCAGCGCCAAGGCCAGGTGGCTGTGCAGGTTGGGGTCGACATCGCCGCTACGGGTGCCCATCACCACGCCTTCGAGCGGGGTCAGGCCCATGCTGGTGTCGCGGCTTTGGCCGTTGACCACCGCACAGGTGGAGCAGCCATTGCCCAGGTGTGCCGAGAGCCAGCAGCTGTCTTCCACCGGCAGGTTGCTCATTTCGGCGGCGCGGGCGGTGACATAGCGGTGGCTGGTGCCGTGGAAGCCATAGCGGCGAATGCCATGCTCGCGATAGAGGTTCTCTGGTACGGCGTAGCGAAAGGCAAATTCCGGCAGGCTGTGGTGGAAAGCGGTGTCGAACACCGCCACCTGCGGCAGGTTGGGAAACAGCTTGAGCGTGGCCTCGATGCCCAGCAGGTTGGCCGGGTTATGCAAGGGCGCTAGGTGGGCGGTGGCGTTTATTTCGCTGAGTACCTGGGGGTCGATACGCCGTGCGGCGCTAAAGCGTTCGCCGCCATGCACCACCCGGTGGCCAATGCCATGCAGCTTGCCGCCACAGGCGCTTTGCACCACGGGCAAGAGCTGCGACAGGGCAGCGCGGTGGTCGGCGTTGGGAATCATCAGGCTGTCGTGCTCGGCGCCGCGCCGCCAATGCAACTCGGCATCGTAGGTGCCGAGGTTCTGCGCTTCACCACTCAAGAAGGTTTGCGAGTGCGCCTCGTGGATAAGGGCGAATTTGATCGACGAACTTCCACAATTGATCACCAGAATATGGCGTGCTTGCATCACTGCTCCTCGTCTTGCTGTGCGTCTTGCTGTCCATTGCTGCCCGGGGGCTCCTGCCCCTGGGTGCACCAGCCGCAGGTAAAGGGCTGGCCGATTTTTTCCTGGCGTTGCGTGGGGTCTTGTACCCAGTCGCGGTTCTGCCAGGGCGGTTGGTGGCGCAGGTGCTGGGTATGGCCGCAGGAGAGCACGGCTACCCAATGGCCTTCTTCATCCTGGGCAAAGCCCAGGATCTGCACAGCGCCCTGCACCCGTCCGTCTGCGCTCGGGTCGCTTTCGGCCGAACCCTTGGTTAAACTTGCCCGTTCTCCACTCTTACGCAAAGGTTCCGCCCCATGCTGATCGCTGCCAATACGGCTGTCTCCATCGACTATACCCTGACCAACGATGCTGGTGAGGTGATCGACAGCTCCGCCGGCGGCGCCCCGCTGGTTTACCTGCAAGGCGCAGGCAACATTATCGCTGGCCTGGAAAAAGCCCTGGTTGGCAAACAAGCTGGCGACGAGCTGACCGTAGCCGTCGAGCCTGAAGAAGCCTACGGCGAATACAGCGCTGAACTGGTCAGCACCCTGAGCCGCAGCATGTTCGAAGGCGTTGATGAACTGGAAGTGGGCATGCAGTTCCACGCTTCCGCTCCGGACGGCAGCATGCAGATCGTGACCATTCGCGACCTGGACGGCGACGACGTTACCGTCGATGGCAACCACCCACTGGCTGGCCAGCGTCTGAACTTCCAGATCAAAGTCGTTGCCGTACGTGCAGCCAGCGAAGAAGAAATCGCCCATGGTCATATCCATGGCGAAGGTGGTCACCACCATTGATTCAGCTAAGCTGCTTTGGCGGCTGACTGAGTTACCAAGAGGGCGCCCACGGGCGCCTTCTTGGTTTGTAATGACCGATCGGGAGTTCGTCATGAGTGCATTTCACGACATCAATTTACGCGCCTTGGATGGCCAGGAATTGCCGCTTGCGCCCTTTAAGGGCAAGGTCGTACTGGTGGTCAATGTCGCGTCAAAATGCGGCCTGACGCCCCAGTACGCGGGGTTGGAAAGTCTCTACCAGCAGTACAAGGACCAAGGCTTTGCCGTGCTCGGCCTGCCGTGCAACCAGTTTGCGGGTCAGGAACCGGGCAGCGAAGACGAGATCAAGGAATTCTGCAGCCTCAATTACGGCGTGAGCTTTCCGCTGAGCAGCAAGCTGGAAGTGAATGGCCCCGGCCGTCACTCGCTGTACCGCCTGCTGGCGGGCGAGGGCGCGGAGTTCCCTGGGGATATCACCTGGAATTTCGAGAAATTTCTGGTGGGGCAGGATGGCCGGGTGTTGGCACGGTTTTCACCGCGAACCACGCCGGATGATCCCGCCATCGTGCAGGCCATCGAGAAAGCCCTGGCCTGACACGTCCTGGATCCCCGCCTACGCGGGGATGACGTGGTTAATCCCGGCTACTCCGTCATCCCCGCGAAGGCGGGGACCCAGAGTCTTTCAGGTGACATCATCCTTTACCCCTGATGTGCCTCGCGGTTGCCGATACCACGGTCGGCATTCAGCTCGTCCTGGCCATCGTAATCAAAGTCCCGAACCCGCTGGCCCTGCAATTGGGCGCGTTTAAGCTGGTATTCATCGAACGACAAACCCTGGCGGCTCAGGTCTTCCAGCGCTTTCTGGCGCAGCTCGAGAGCGGTGTAGGGTTTGAGTTCCAGCATCGAGTGGCCTTGGCC
>JBCECW010000034.1:0-10542 GCA_039207785.1 Pseudomonas sp.
GCTTTGGGGTAGGAGCCCAGGATTTTCACCTGGGCTGCAAAACTCGCCACATCGGCCAACACCGCCTGCACCGGCTCGTCGTCGATATGACCTTCAAAGTCGATAAAGAACACATAGGTCCATTTACCGCTGCGCGATGGGCGCGTTTCGATACGGGTCAGGTCGATGCCATTGGCATGGAACGGCACCAACAACTCGTGCAGCGCGCCGGGCTGGTTGCGCATCGAGGCAATGATCGAGGTCTTGTCGTCACCGGTCGGCGGCACTTCCTGGTTGCCGATAATCAAGAAGCGCGTCGAGTTGTCCGGACGGTCTTCGATCTTCTCGGCCAGCTTGCTCAAGCCATAGAGGTTCGCCGCCATATCGCCGGCGATAGCCGCCGAGTTCCACTCGCTTTTCACCCGCTTGGCCGCATCGGCGTTGCTGGAAACCGCCACGCGCTCCACGTTCGGGTAGTGCGCGTCCAGCCATTTGCGGCACTGCGCCAGCGACTGGGCATGGGAATAGATACGGGTAATGCGGTCGGTCTTGGTGACATCGCCCACCAGCAGGTGATGGTGGATGCGCAGCTCAACCTCGCCGCAAATCACCATATCGTGCTCGAAGAAGCTGTCGAGGGTGTTGTTCACCGCGCCTTCGGTGGAGTTTTCCACCGGCACCACGCCGAAATTCACCGCACCGGCGGCCACTTCGCGGAACACTTCGTCGATGGCAGCCATCGGCACGGTAATCACCGCATGGCCGAAATGCTTCATCGCCGCAGCCTGGGTGAAGGTGCCTTCCGGGCCCAGATAGGCCACTTTCAGAGGCTGCTCCAGCGCCAGGCACGAAGACATGATTTCGCGGAACAGACGCGCCACTTCCTCATTAGGCAGCGGGCCTTTGTTCAGCTCCATGATGTGCTTGAGCACCCAGGCTTCGCGCTCGGGGCGGTAGAACACCGGCTTCTCGCCTTCGGGCAGCGCGGCCATTTTTACCCGCGCCACGTCTTGGGCGCAGCTGGCGCGCTCGCTGATCAGGTCGAGGATTTTCTTGTCGAGGCTGTCGATCCGCACCCGCAGGGCTTTTAACTCGTGCTCGCTCATCAGCCGTGCTCCTTCTCGAACTCCGCCATATAGGCCACGAGCGCCTGCACACCATCCAGGCCCACGGCGTTATAGATAGAAGCGCGCATGCCGCCCACCGAGCGGTGGCCCTTGAGGTTGAGCAGGCCGCGGGCGTCGGCGCCGGCGAGGAACGGCTTGTCCAGGCGCTCATCGGCCAGGCGGAACGGCACGTTCATCCACGAACGGTTGTTGAGCGCAATCGGGTTGCTGTACAGGCTGCTGGCGTCGATGGCGCTGTACAACAGATCCTTCTTGGCGCGGTTGTTTTTTTCCATTGCGGCTACGCCGCCCTGCTCTTTCAGCCACTCAAATACCAGACCCGAGAGATACCAGGAGAAAGTCGCCGGTGTGTTGTACATCGAGCCGTTATCGGCAGCGACCTTGTAGTTGAGCATGGTCGGGCAGCTGGAGCGGGCGCGGCCCAGCAGGTCTTCGCGAACGATCACCACCACCAGCCCGGACGGGCCGATGTTTTTCTGCGCGCCGGCGTAGATCAGGCCGAACTTCGATACATCGAGCTCGCGGGACAGAATGTCCGAGGACATATCCACCACCAACGGCACGTCACCGGTTTCGGGGATCCAGTCGAACTGCAGACCACCGATGGTTTCGTTGCTGGCGTAATGCACGTAGGCCGCATCTTTGCTCAGCTTCCATTCGTTCTGACCTGGAATGGCGAAGTAGTCGTAGGGCTTGGCGCTGGCCGCGACATTGACATTGCCGTAGCGGCTGGCTTCTTCGATGCTTTTCTTCGACCAGATACCGGTGTCAATATAGTCGGCAGTGCCGTTTTCGGGCAGCAGGTTCAGGGCCACTTCGGCAAATTGCTGGCTGGCGCCGCCTTGCAGAAACAGCACTTTATAGTTCGACGGGATAACAAGCAGATCGCGCAGGTCCTGCTCGGCCTTCTCCGCGATGGCCACGTAGTCATCGCTGCGGTGGCTCATTTCCATGACCGAAAGGCCTTTGCCGTTCCAGTCCAGGAGCTCAGCCTGGGCACGTTGCAGTACAGCTTCGGGAAGCGCGGCTGGGCCTGCGCAGAAGTTAAAGGCTCGCTTGCTCACGTCAGTCTCTCTCAGTTCACCCACACCGCCGCACAGGCGACGGTGCATGCTGTCATTCGTGCAGGTGCGGGGCGCGCTACCGCTGGTAGTCGCGCCCTGCCCGCTTACTCTTCGCTTGGCGCCTCGGCAGCATCGTCGGCTACGGCGTCGATGGCGCCATCCAGATCGGCGCTGTCCAGCTCTACGCCTTCCAGTTCGCCACCTTCCAACACTTCGCCGTCTTCGCCGAGCAGTACCTGGCCTTCGACTTCCGAAGGCTCTTGCACACGCTCCAGACCCACCAGGATCTCGTCGGCCGCCAGCTTGATCAGGGTTACGCCCTGGGTGTTACGGCCCGAGCTCGACACTTCGTCAACGCGGGTACGCACCAGCGTGCCCTGATCGGAGATCAGCATAATCTCTTCACCGTCTTGCACCTGGATGGCGCCGATCAGCTTGCCGTTACGCTCTTTGGTCACCATGCCGATCACGCCCTGGCCGCCGCGACCGCGACGGGGGAACTTGCTCAAGGCCGTACGCTTGCCGAAGCCGCGCTCGGAGGCCGTGAGGATCTGCGCGCCGGACTCTGGAATCAGCATGGAAATCAGGGTCTGATCCTTGCCCAGGCGCATGCCGCGGATACCACGGGCGCCACGACCCATCACGCGGATCGAGCTTTCGGCAAAACGAATCACCTTGCCGGAGTCGTTGAACAGCATGACTTCCTTGGCGCCGTCGGTGATGGCGGCGGCAATCAGGGTGTCGCCTTCTTTCAGCTTGAGGGCAATCAGGCCGCTGGTACGCGGACGGGCAAATTGCGACAGCGGAGTCTTCTTCACGGTGCCCATGGCGGTCGCCATAAAGATGTACTCGCCAGTTGGCTCGGCCACCAGTTCAGCGGTCTCGCCTTCGACTTCCTCGACTTCCACCGCTTCTTCGGCTTCTGCCACTTCGCCTTCGATCACGTCTTCGGCGTCGTCCAGGTCGTCATCACCACCGGCGTTTTGCGCCTGCAGTTTTTCCAGGTCGATCTGCAGCATGGTGGTGATGTATTCACCCTCATCCAATGGCAGCAAGTTGACCAGCGGACGACCACGGGCCGCGCGGGACGCCTCCGGAATTTCGTAGGTTTTCAGCCAGTACACCTTGCCCTTGCTGGAGAACAGCAGCAGGGTGGCGTGGCTGTTGGCGACCAGCAGGTGCTCGATATAGTCCTCATCTTTCACGCCGGTGGCCGACTTGCCTTTACCGCCGCGACGCTGGGCCTGATAGGCCGACAGCGGCTGGGTCTTGGCATAACCGCCGTGGGAGATGGTAACCACCCGTTCTTCTTCGGTGATCAGGTCACCCAGGGTCAGGTCCAGGCGGGTATCGAGAATCTCGGTACGACGCTTGTCACCGAACTCGGCCTTAACGCCTTCGAGCTCTTCGCGGATCACTTCCATCAGGCGCGTGGCGCTGGTGAGGATGCGGATCAGCTCGCCGATCTGGTCGAGAATCTCTTTGTACTCGGCCAGCAGTTTTTCGTGCTCCAGGCCGGTCAGGCGGTGCAGACGCAAGTCGAGAATGGCCTGGGCCTGTTCAGGCGACAGGTAGTACTTGCCATCACGCAGGCCGTATTGCGGGTCGAGATCCTGCGGGCGACAGGCCTCGGCACCAGCCGCTTCGACCATGCCTTGCACGGCGCTGGATTCCCAAGCCTGGGAAACCAGTGCTTCCTTGGCCTCGGCCGAGCTTGGCGAGGCCTTGATCACGGCGATCACCGGGTCGATGTTGGACAGGGCAACGGCCTGGCCTTCAAGGATATGGCCACGTTCGCGGGCTTTGCGCAGCAGGTAGACGGTACGGCGGGTCACCACTTCACGGCGGTGCAGGATAAAGGCTTCGAGCAGATCCTTGAGGTTCAGAATCTTCGGCTGGCCGTCGATCAGCGCCACCACGTTGATACCGAACACGCTTTGCAGCTGGGTCTGGGCGTAGAGGTTGTTGAGGATCACCTCTGGCACTTCACCACGGCGCAGCTCGATCACGATGCGCATACCATCCTTGTCGGACTCGTCGCGCAGCTCGGTGATGCCTTCGAGCTTCTTCTCTTTCACCAGCTCGGCGATCTTCTCGATCACGCGGGCCTTGTTGAGCTGATACGGCAGCTCGGTGATGACGATCTGCTGGCGGCCACCGACCTTGTCGATATCTTCGAACTCGGCGCGGGCGCGAATCTGGATGCGGCCGCGACCGGTGCGGTAGGCCTCGATAATGCCGGCACGACCGTTGATGATCGCTGCGGTCGGGAAGTCCGGGCCGGGGATGTAGCGCATCAGGTCGTCGATCGACAGCTCGGGGTTGTCGATCAGCGCCAGGCAGCCGTCGATCACTTCCGACAGGTTGTGCGGCGGAATATTGGTCGCCATACCCACGGCAATACCGCTGGAACCGTTAACCAGCAGGTTGGGGATCTTGGTGGGCATGACTGCCGGAATGATTTCGGTGCCGTCGTAGTTGGGCACCCAGTCGACGGTTTCCTTGTCCAGGTCGGCCAGCAGCTCGTGGGCCAGCTTGGTCATGCGCACTTCGGTGTATCGCATGGCGGCGGCGTTGTCGCCGTCGACCGAACCGAAGTTGCCCTGGCCGTCTACCAGCAGGTAGCGCAGGGAGAAAGGCTGCGCCATACGGACGATGGTGTCGTACACCGCGGTATCACCGTGGGGGTGGTACTTACCGATTACGTCACCGACCACACGGGCGGATTTCTTGTAAGCCTTGTTCCAGTCGTTACCCAGCTCGCTCATCGCGTAGAGCACGCGGCGGTGCACGGGCTTGAGGCCGTCACGTGCATCGGGCAAGGCGCGCCCTACGATTACGCTCATTGCGTAGTCGAGGTAGGACTGTTTCAGCTCGTCTTCGATATTGACCGGGAGGATTTCTTTGGCCAGTTCGCCCATGAGAAGCCTGGTTCCTTTTTCTGGTGAAACTCCGCTCATTCATCCTGAATGGTACGAAGCTCGCCGTCGCGGCCTTGGGGCCAGCAACGACTCATGACAAATCAACGAGTTATGGCATGGATCTGCGCAATTTAGGCGGCCATGGCAGGTCCGCTTGAAAACTGACGGAGAGTACCACACCCAATGCCCCGAACCTATCCCCGCAGAGCACGCTGCGCGTCAGGCGGCGCCATATAAATGACATCACCCGACCCCGCAGAACAGCTAATAAATGAAGGGGTTAGTGCAAGCGCTTGCGGCACATCAATTGCGCCATCTTGGCCTTGTCTGGCCGCTCCACCACGCCCTTCTCGGTCACGATAAAGTCGATCAGATCGGCCGGAGTCACATCGAATACCGGGTTTACGGCATCAACATCTGCCGCCACCCGTTTGCCCGCCACTTCCAGCAGCTCGCTGCCGGCGCGCTCTTCAATCGGGATGTCGTCGCCGCTTTCCAGGTTCATGTCGATGGTCGAGCTGGGCGCCACCACCATAAAGCGCACGCCGTGGTGCATGGCGTTGACCGCCAGTTGGTAGGTGCCGATCTTGTTGGCCACGTCGCCATTGGCGGTAATGCGGTCGGCGCCGACGATCACCCAGGTAATGCCCTTGGTTTTCATCAGATGGGCCGCCGCCGAGTCGGCGTTCAGGCTGACCGGGATGCCTTCATTCAACAGTTCCCACGCCGTGAGCCGCGAGCCTTGCAGCCAGGGCCGGGTTTCGTCGGCGTAAACCCGCTCCACCAGGCCATCGAGGTAGGCCGCACGAATCACCCCCAGCGCCGTACCAAAGCCGCCAGTGGCAAGGGCGCCGGTATTGCAGTGGGTCAGCAGGGTTTGCAGGTTGCCCTGGTGGCGACGGATCAGGTCGACGCCCAACTGCGCCATGGTCAGATTGGCCTCGCGGTCACTCTCGTGAATGGCTTCGGCTTCGGCGTTCATGATCGCCAGCGCATCGTCGCTGTCTTTCAGGCGATATAGGCGCTCGCGCATGCGGTTAAGCGCCCAGAACAGGTTGACTGCCGTGGGCCGCGAGTTATTAAGGACTTCAAAGTCCTCTTCCAGGGCCATCTGCCAATCGTCGCCCTCGGCCAGGCGGGCACGCACGCCCAGGGCCAGGCCATAGGCCGCAGCAATACCAATGGCCGGCGCGCCGCGCACCACCATGTCCTTGATGGCCTGGGCCACGGCTGCCGCCGAGTCGTAGCGCAACCAGAGTTCCTCGGCCGGCAACACACGCTGATCCAGCAGGTACAGCGCGCCATCCCGCCAATCGATGGCCTTGACCTTCTCTGCCGCCAACAATTGCTCGCGCATGACCATCCTCGTACTCAGAAGCGAAAAGCCGCGGATTATAGCGAGCCCCCGAGTTGGGCGCTCGGGTATACTTCGCCGGCGCAAAAACCTGTCCAGACTACCCCGTCCTATCGTGGCGTAGCTGGCGTACTACTTTGCCGTAAGCGCCCTGCCGTAATAAATCACACCGTTGCACATTAATGGATACCGCCATGCCCAACACCGCCGCCCCGCTCGACCTGCTGCTCCTGCCAAGCTGGCTGGTGCCTGTCGAGCCTGCCGGCGTGGTGTTGCAGGATCATGCTTTGGGCATCCGCGACGGTCGTATCGCGCTGATCGCGCCACGCGCCGAAGCCTTGCGCCACCCAGCCACTGAGGTGCGCGAGCTGCCGGGCATGCTGCTCACCCCCGGCCTGGTCAACGCCCATGGCCATGCGGCCATGAGCCTGTTTCGCGGCATGGCCGACGATAAGGCGCTGATGACCTGGCTGCAGGAGCATATCTGGCCCGCCGAGGCCCAATGGGTGGATGAGGCGTTTATCCGCGACGGCACCGAGCTGGCGATTGCCGAGCAGCTGCAAGGCGGCATCACCTGTTTCTCCGATATGTACTTTTTCCCGGAAGTGTCCAGCCAACTGGTGCACAGCAGCGGGATTCGCGCGCAAATCACCGTGCCCGTGCTGGATTTCCCCATTCCCGGCGCCCGCGATGCCGACGAGGCACTGCGCAAGGGTCTGAATCTGTTCGACGATTTGCGCCTGCACCCGCGTATCAAGGTGGCCTTTGGCCCCCACGCGCCGTACACGGTGAGCGACGACAAGCTGGAAAATATCCGCATGCTCGCCGAAGAACTGGATGCCGGCATCCAGATGCATGTGCATGAAACGGCCTTTGAAGTGCAGCAAAGCCTGGAGCAGCGCGGCGAACGGCCAATGGCCCGCCTGGCGCGCCTGGACCTGCTGGGCCCGCGCTTCCAGGCCGTGCATATGACGCAAATAAACGACGAAGACCTGCACTTGCTGGTGGAAAGCAACGCCAGCGTCATTCACTGCCCCGAGTCCAACCTCAAGCTGGCCAGCGGCTTCTGCCCGGTGGAGCGCCTGTGGCAGGCCGGCGTCAACGTGGCGATCGGCACCGACGGCGCGGCCAGCAACAACGACCTCGACCTGCTGGGCGAAACCCGTACCGCCGCCTTGCTGGCCAAGGCCGTGGCCGGTTCTGCCATGGCGCTTGATGTACACCGCGCCCTGCGCATGGCCACCCTCAATGGTGCGCGCGCCCTGGGCCTGGAGGATGAAATTGGGTCGCTGGAACTGGGCAAGGCCGCCGACATTGTGGCATTTGACCTCACCGAGCTGGCGCAGCAACCGGTGTACGATCCGGTCTCCCAGCTGATTTATGCCAGCAACCGCAACAGCGTCAAACATGTCTGGGTCGGCGGCAAGCAGTTGCTCGACAACCGCCGCCTGACCCGCATGGACGAAGAAAAACTGCACGCCAACGCCCGCGCCTGGGGCCAGAAGATCGCCACCAGCCGCCGCTAAGCCCAACGGCTAGCCGATACAGAATTCGATTCGAGGAAACCCCGTATGAGCAACGTCGACCACGCTGAAATCGCCAAGTTCTCCGCCCTCGCCCATCGCTGGTGGGACCGGGAAAGCGAGTTCAAGCCGCTGCACGATATCAACCCGCTGCGCGTCAACTGGATTGACGAGCGTGTCGGCCTGGCCGGCAAGAAGGTGCTGGACGTCGGCTGCGGCGGCGGCATTCTCAGCGAGGCCATGGCGCAACGTGGCGCCACCGTGACCGGCATCGACATGGGCGAAGCGCCGCTGGCCGTGGCCCAGTTGCACCAGCTGGAATCCGGCGTGCAGGTGGAATACCGCCAGTGCACCGCCGAAGCCCTGGCCGAGGAAATGCCCGAGCAGTTCGATGTGGTCACCTGCCTGGAAATGCTCGAGCACGTGCCCGACCCGGCCTCGGTGATTCGCGCCTGCTACGCCATGGTCAAGCCCGGCGGCCAGGTGTTCTTCTCCACCATCAACCGCAACCCCAAGGCGTATATGTTCGCCATCGTTGGCGCCGAATACCTGATGCGCCTGCTGCCGCGCGGCACCCACGACTTCAAGAAGTTTATCCGTCCTTCGGAGCTGGGCGCCTGGAGCCGCAACGCCGGCCTGCAAGTCAAAGACATCATCGGCCTGACCTACAACCCGCTGACCAAGCATTACAAGCTGGCCAACGATGTCGACGTCAACTACATGATCCAGACCCTGAAGGAAGCCTGATGCGCCTGCGAGCCGTTCTTTTCGATATGGATGGCACCCTGCTCGACAGCGCGCCGGACTTTATCGCCATTGCCCAAGCCATGCGCGCCGCCCACGGGCTGCCGCCGATGGCCGACAAGGATATCCGCGACCACGTTTCCGGTGGCGCTCGCGCCATGGTGCTGCGTGCGTTCGACGTCGACCCGCTGTCCGAGCAGTTCGAAGCGCTGCGCCTGGAGTTCCTGGCCCGCTATCAAGAGCACTGCGCGGTGTTTACCAAGCCGTTCGATGGCATTGCCGAGCTGCTGGCCGATATCGAGCACGCCAAGCTGATCTGGGGTGTGGTCACCAACAAGCCGGTGCGCTACGCCGAGCCGATCATGGAACAGCTTGGTTTAGCGACGCGCTCGGCCATCCTCATCTGCCCGGACCATGTGAAAAACAGCAAGCCCGACCCCGAGCCGCTGCTGCTCGCCTGCTCGCGTCTGGGCCTGGACCCGGCCAGCGTGTTGTATGTGGGCGATGACCTGCGCGATATCGAGTCTGGCCGCGCCGCCGGCACCAAGACCGCCGCGGTCACCTACGGCTATATCCACCCCGACGACAACCCCACGCACTGGGGCGCTGACGTGGTGGTCGATCACCCCCAGGAACTGCGCGCCATCCTCGACCGGGCGCTGTGCAGCTGCTGACCGTTTTCTTGCCGGCCGCGCTGCCGGCTTGGCTTTTTTAGAGAGAGATTTGCGATGTTCGATTACTCCGCCCGCCCCGACCTGCTCAAGGGCCGTACCATTCTGGTGACCGGCGCTGGCCGTGGCATCGGCGCTGCCGCCGCGAAAACCTTTGCCGCCCACGGCGCCACTGTGCTGCTGCTGGGCAAGACGGAAAGCAACCTCAGCGCCGTCTATGACGAAATCGAAGCGGCCGGCCATCCACAACCGGTGGTGATTCCGTTCAACCTGGAAACCGCCCTGGCGCACCAGTACGACGAACTGGCGGTGATGATCGAAAACGAGTTCGGCCATATCGACGGCGTGTTGCATAACGCCTCCATCGTCGGCCCGCGTACGCCGCTGCAGCAGCTGTCGGGCGACAATTTCATGCGGGTGATGCAGGTCAACGTCAACGCCATGTTTATGCTCACCGCCAGCCTGCTGCCGCTGCTCAAGCTGGCGCCGGACGCCTCGGTGGTCTTTACCTCCAGCAGCGTTGGCCGCAAGGGCCGCGCCTACTGGGGCGCCTATGGCGTGTCGAAATTCGCCACCGAAGGCCTGATGCAGACCTTGGCCGATGAAGTAGCCGATATCACCAACGTCCGCGCCAATAGCGTCAACCCTGGCGCCACCCGCACCGATATGCGCGCCCACGCCTACCCGGGCGAAAACCCGCTGAACAATCCGCTGCCGGCCGAGATCATGCCGGTATACCTGTACCTGATGGGGCCGGATAGCCAAGGCGTTAACGGCCAGGCGTTTGACGCGCAATAAGCGTTAACGCCGAAATCGCTTGGTGCGCGGAGCGCACCCTACGGTTTATGCAAAACAACTCGGTGTCGTAGGGTGCGCTCTGCGCACCGGGGGCCATCCTCGGAAATCCCTGACAAGAATTTGGCGAACGCCCTCTGCCGGCAACCGGCAATTTGCCATACCCCCGCCAAACAACCGGCAAAACAGCGGCAAATGTTTGCCGCTGGCACTGTATAAAGCCTGATAACCACCTGATTTTATTGAATAAAAAAGACGAATGTGACACCTGGCACACTATTCGCTAAAGGGACCCTGTCGCCGCACTTTCGCGCTCGAGGTTTCCCGGTATGGTCCCCCCAAGCAAAACCAACACAATCGATTT
>JBCECW010000034.1:10552-12718 GCA_039207785.1 Pseudomonas sp.
TGCGCGTCTATCACGGGCAGGGGCACGAGGCCGCTGGCCGAGCCTTGCTGGTTGCTCAAGCGGCTGGTGAATCCGCGGTGGCAGCTGGCGTTGGCCATGGAATGCACCGCCGCGTCGCTGCTAAAGCCGCTCACGAAGGCTGATGCCGCCAAGCTGGCCCGCCTGGGCTTTGCCAGCAACCGTACGCAGTCGCTGCGCCCGGTGTCGCTGTCGCAGCTGCGGCAGAAGCTGAACCTGCAATTGCAGACCAGCCTGGAAGTCGAGCGCATCCTCGATATTTTCTTCCGCGAAGTGCAGCGCCTGGTGCCCTTGCATGCCCTGGCCTATCAGCAGCCTTCCAGCGACCTGCGCCTGGAACTCGGCGTGCGTGCCACCCACTCCGCTGGCTACCGCCTGAACCACGACGGCGAATACCTGGGCGAGCTGATTTTCCGCCGCAACCAGCGTTTTTCCGAAGAAGAGCTGACCCAGCTGGAATCCTTGCTGGCCTGCATGCTCTTCCCGCTGCGCAACGCCCTGCTCTACCGCAAGGCCGTGCAGTGCGCCCTGCGTGACCCACTGACCGATACCGGCAACCGCATCGCCATGGACCAGGCCTTGCAGCGCGAAATCGATCTGGCACGGCGCAACCTGCAGCCGCTGTCGGTACTGATGTTGGACGTGGACCACTTCAAGCACATCAATGACACCTACGGCCACAGCACCGGCGACGAAGTGCTGCGCGCCATGGCCGACACCCTGAAAGCACAGCTGCGCAATATCGATATGATTTTCCGCTTTGGCGGCGAAGAGTTTCTGGTGCTGCTGTCCAACACCAGCCGTGAAGGCGCGGCCATGGTCGGTGAGCGCCTGCGCTTTGCCGTACAAGAGCTGCAATGCACCGCGCAAAACCAGCATGTGGATGTATCGGTGAGCCTGGGTTGTGCCTGCCTGCTGCCGGGTGAATCGGTGGACAGCCTGCTGCGCCGTGCCGACAGCGCCTTGTATGTAGCCAAGCGCGATGGGCGTAACCGCCTGACCATGGCGGGTTAAGCGATACCGGCAATAAAAAAGGCCAGTCGATTGACTGGCCTTTTTGTTGGTGCGCTCCACGCACCGGGTTACTGCTCCTCGGGCGCCTCTTCCGGCATTTCTTCCGGGGCTTCTTCGTCCAGCGCACCGGCGTCCGGCTCGTAGCCTTCCGGCTGCTCGTCACCGGCGCCAGCGCCAAGGCCGCCGGCCTTGGACATCACCAGCATGACAAACTCATCCACCGACATTTTCTGGTCGTTGAAGGTCACTTCGTTATTGGCGTAGTGCAGGCTCGATTCCAGCTTGTCGCCTTTGAGCGCGACCATTTCGGTGGCCAGGGCCATGCCGCTGCCCATTTCGGTAAACATCGCCGCCTGGTCGTCGATGGCTTTCTGGTCGGTTTCGCCGGCGATTGCCGCCTGCACCCGCACGCCATCACCAATCACGGCCTTGTCCACCGACACCTTGGCGTCCAGCTGGCCAATCAGCTGTTGCGCCAGTTCAGGTGGCGGCAGCTCAAAGGATTCCGGCTTGTTGAAGTCCAGGGCCAGGCTGAGCATGGCTTCGCCGTGGGCAGTCTTAACCGCGAATATCTCCAGGGCGACATGCGGATTGGCGGCCAGCAGTTGGCCGATATCGGCTTTGAGCTTGGTTTCTTCGGCCGGGCTGAAGTCCAACGCCGGCGCTTCCTGGCCCAGGGCCTGCGCCTGTTGGGCTGGCGCCAGCTTGTCTTTGTACAGGTCGACCAGCGCCTGGGTGGCAGCCACGTCGAAGTCCTTCATGCGCCAGAGCATCTGCACGCCCGCCACGTCTTTGCCAGCGAAGCTGATCTGGCCGATATCGTAGGCAATATGGCCGCCCAGCTTGCCATTGGCTTCTTCAAAGGTGCCGGTCTGGGAGATGTTCTTGATCAGCACGCCAGGCTTGTCGGCGAACTTGAAGTCGATGCTGCCCAGCTTGAGGCTGCTGTCGCCCAGGTAGAACTCGCCGCTGCCCAGCTTCTGGTCGCTGTCCAGGGCGAGGTCTTTGACTTCGAGGTTGATCGCTTCGCCGTTGCTGTCGGTGCCGTTCAGCACCAGGCTGTCCATGCCGCCCTTGAGAGCGACTTTTTCCGCGTGGGCGCTGGCATCCAGGTTCAGCTTGAGACCGGAGAAC
>JBCECW010000035.1:0-12675 GCA_039207785.1 Pseudomonas sp.
GGATAAAGCCGGCGGCCTTGAATTTCTCGGCAGCGGCGAAGAGTTCATCGAGGGTGGTCGGCGCCTTGTCGATGCCCGCCTTTTTCATCGCTACGGGGTTGATCCACAGCCAGTTCACGCGGTGGATATTCACCGGCACGGCGACGTAGTGATCGTCGTACTTCATGGTGTTGGCGACGGTCTTGGACAGCAGTTTGTCCCAGTTATTGGCCTTGGACACATCGTCCAGCTCGGTCAGCAAACCGAGGGCGCCCCAGTCTTGCAGGTCGGGGCCTTTGATCTGTGCAGCCGAGGGCGGGTTGCCGGATACGGCGCGGGTTTTCAGTACGGTCATGGCAGCAGCACCACCACCGCCGGCTACGGCGCTGTCTTTCCAGGTGTAGCCATCTTTTTCCACCAGCTTGCGCAATACGTCGATGGCTTTGGCTTCGCCACCGGAGGTCCACCAATGCACAACTTCCACAGTGCCTTTGGACTCTGCAGGGGCATCGGCCGCGAGGGCGCCAAGGGGGAACAACGAGGCGAGGGAAATTACAGCAGCGAGTCGGTTGATCGCGTTCATCTGAAGTACCTTCTTGTTGTTATACAGGCAAGTCGGAAGCTTGCGTTGCATGGAGTCTAATCAAGCCTTTTGGCCCCTGAGGTAACGAAGGGATGCGTTAATGTCACGGCCCGGTTACATAACCCGGGGCTGTGTAGAAAGCTCGACAAGCGCCGCGGTAAGGCTCGGCGCCAGGGGCACCAGCGGTAGGCAGACGGCCTGGTAGGCGTGGTACAGATCGGGCTTGCCGGCCCAGATGCTGGCTGCCGGCACATTGCTGCTGTCCAGTTCGTGGTGCCAGCTGCCGTGCTCGCGGTCGATAAAACGCCGCTCGATAAAGTCCCAGAACCGCCGGTACCAGACCTCATAACGTTTGGCTCCGGTGCGCTTGAGCAATGCCGCTGCCGTGGCGCTGGCCTCGGCGTGCACCCAGTGCAGGCGCGGGCGCACCACCGGCTGGTTTTGCCAGTCCAGGGTGTAGACCAACCCCGGTGCGCCATCGACATTCCAGGCATAGCGGCAGGCACTGTCGAACAGGCCCACGGCATCGTGCAGCAGCCAGTCCGGCGCGGCGTAACCGGCGCGTTGCAGGGCCGCTTCCAGGTGCAGCACCAGGCGTGCCCATTCATAGGCATGGCCGGGGGTGGTGCCATAGGGGCGGAAGCCATCGGCGGGGTTGTCGAGGTTGTAGTCCGGCAGCGGTTGCCACTGGCGGTCGAAATGCTCGATCACGGCGAAGTCGTTATTGGCGGCATGGCCATGGATCAGGCGCTCGACGATCTGCAGCGCCCGCTCCAGCCAGCGGCTGTCACCGGTGGCATCGGCCAGGGCGAGAAACGCCTCGGTGCCATGCATATTGCTATTGGCGCCGCGGTAGCGTTCCTCGTCGCTCCAGTCGCGGGCGAAGGACTCGCGCAGGGCGCCTTCGTCTTCGTCCCAGAAGTGTTCCTCGATCACCGCCACCGCCTTGGCCAGCAACTCATCGGCACTCGCCACGCCGGCCTGCAACGCCGAGCTGGCGGCCAGCGCGACAAAGGCATGCAGGTACGCCGCCTTGCCGGTATTGCCGTCCTGGTGCTCGGCCACGGCATACCAGCCGCCATATTTGCTATCGCGCAGCGGCCCCAGTAGCGCCGCCACGCCATGCTCCACCAGCTCCAGGCAACCGGGCACGCCTTGCACATGGGCCATGGCGAAGCTGTGGGTCATGCGCGCGGTATTCATGGTTTCGGCCACTGCATCGGCCGGCAGGCGGCCCTGGGCATCGAGGTTGGCAAAGCCCTGGGCGACCTTCGCTGCCTTGGCAAACGCCAGCAGTCGCAAGCCTTCGCTGTGCAGCCAGAGATGGTGAGCAGGGGCATTGAGCCAGCTGCCGAAATAGGCGGAGGTGCTGTCGCCGGTCATGGGGTCGTTACCTGTGCGGATTATTGGTTTTATTGGCTGGCCGGATTCTACCCAGCGTCAGAGGGCGATAACCGCAAACAGTGCCGGGAAAAGTGTCACAGCCTTGTGACAAAGTGCCCGGACTAGAGCCCTGGGGCGTTTCCGGCGGGCAGGGCGCGGTGGCGCCTGCTAGCCTGTTTGCTGAACGGCAATCCTCGACATGGACCGACCTATCGACAAGGGTGAGCAATGCGGCTGCGCTTTCACGTCATAACACTGTTGGTGGGCTGGTTGGCGGCGTTCTGCTGCCACGCTGCACTGGTGCAGCTGCAGGACGATATGGAGCCCCTGCGCCTCGGTCCGCAGCTGGAATACCTGTTGCCGCAGCAACCCCTGCAGTTCGTCGACGCCCAGCGCTCGCGCGGCTGGCAGGCGGTCAATGCCGATTCGCTGAACCTGGGCCACCAGGAGCAGGCCGCCTGGGTGCGTGTGCACTTGCTTAACCTGGCCACTATCAACGACTGGTTGCTGGCCATCGAGTGGCCGATTCTCGACCGCGCCGATGTGCGCCTGTACTACCCCGAAAGCCGCAGCTGGGGCGCCATGCAATCGGCCGGAGACCACCTGCCGTTCAGCACCTGGCCACGCTCCGAGCGCCAGTTAGTATTCCCCCTGAGCCTGGAGAAAGCCGAAGAAGCCTGGGTGTATATCCGCGTCAGCAGCAAGGAAAACCTGGTGCTGCCCATGCAACTCTTCAGCGACGAGCAATTCCAGGCCGAGGAAAAAAGCCTGCGCCTGCTGCTGGGCATGTTCTTTGGCGCCATGGCCGCGATCCTGCTCTACAACGCCAGCCTGTTCCTCTTTACCCGCCACCGCAGCTACGTCTGGTACACCCTGTACCTGGGCGGGGTGATTGTGTACGAGCTGAGCATCACCGGGATCGGCCCGCTGTATGTCTGGCCTGACCTGGGCACGCCGGCGCGGCAGATTTATGCGTTGTCGGCGATCTGGAGCTTTTTTGCCGCCGCCATGTTTATCCGCGCCTTTCTGCGCCTGCCGCGCTACGGCGGCTGGCCGCTGTGGACCAATAACCTGGTGGCCGGCTACTGGTTGCTGGCCTTGCTGCTGGTGTGGGTGGAGCCCGACTGGCTGTATTGGATCGGGGTCAACCAGGTGGCGCTGGCTTCGTGCATCCTGGCCCTGGTGGTGGCGGTGTCGGCCTGGCGCCGGGGCAATGCGTCGGCGCCGATGTTTATCCTGGCCTGGAGCTTTCTGATTGTCTGCACCTTTGCCCATGTGGCGGCGCTGGAAGGGTTGCTGCCGATCAACCAGCTGACCCTGCGGGCCCAGACCCTAGGCTTTTTCGTGGAATTTATCCTGCTGTCCGTGGCCCTGGCCGACCGCCTGAACCGCGAGCGGGCGCAGCGGGTAGCGGCCCAGCACAGCCTGCTGGAAGCCCGCGAGCAGGCGCTGAGCACCCAGCAGCAGATGCTCGAAGTGCAACGGCGTACCAATGAAGAGCTCGAACACCGAGTGCAGGAACGCACCTCGACCCTGCAACGCACCAAGCAGGACCTGGAGCAGGCCAACACCGAGCTGACCCGCATCAGCCACACCGATGCCCTGACCCAACTGGCCAACCGTCGTTACTGCGACCAGCAACTGGCGCACCTCAATGACCCGGCGCTGGCGGTGCTGATGATGGATATCGACCACTTCAAGCGCATCAACGACACCTTCGGCCACCCCTTTGGCGACACCTGCATCAGCGCGGTGGCGCAGGTGCTCAAGCACGCCACCCGGCGCAGCGCTGACCTGGCGGCGCGTTATGGCGGCGAGGAGTTTGTGGTGTTGCTGCGCGACAGCAATCCCAGGGACGCCTTTGAACTGGCCGAGCAGGTACGCCAGGCGGTGGCGGCGCTTGTGCTGGATGCCGATGGGGTGGCGGTGCAGCTCACCGTCAGTATCGGCGTGGCCTGCAACTCGGCCGAGCACGCCCTGGATGTGCAGGCGCTGCTAAGCGCGGCGGACCGGGCGCTGTATGTCGCCAAACAGGGTGGCCGCAACCAGGTGCGCGGGTTGGAAGGCGCCGTTGCCCTGTAGGAGCCAGCTTGCTGGCGAACCCTGGAAACGGTGATCCATGGCCGGGCTTTGCCCGGTTCGCCAGCAAGCTGGCTCCTACAAAAGCTCTACGCGCACCCAAACCATGCAGCCCTGCCAACCTCTGGTGCGCCCCAGCAACCCATCTAAATCGGAGCATTCAGTCAACTAACTGAATCCGTTAGCTTTTTACCTGGGCAACCGCAAATGGCACCGACCTTGCAAAACCCCTCTCGAACGGGATGAGTTTTTCGCGTCGGCACCGCCGTCACAAAGCTGCTCATGACGCTTGGCACACAGGAGCTGTAACCAGAGGCGAACTAGGGTTCCGGTCCACAGGAGTGGATGCTGGTCCGAGAGTTTTCCGGCCCTAAGGAATAGGGCTACACGGCGGGAGAAAAGCCCGGGAGACGTGATGTCATCCCGTGCCTGTTTCCTTAACGTGTAGGAGTGTTGCCATGACCATGCCGTTGTCTCGCTTCAGCTTTCCTTCGTTGCGCAAAAGCCTGCTCGGGGCGTGCCTGGCCACCGCCGCCAGCCTCTTGCCCGTCGCTTCCCATGCCGCTGAAACACTGAAGATCGGTACCGTCGTCTGGGCCGGTTATGCGCCGTTTTATGTGGCCGACAAACTCGACCTGTACAAGCCCCACGGCCTGAAAGTGGAGCTGCAATTCTTCAACGACCCGGCCCTGATTCCTACCGCCATGGTCGGCGGTGCCCTGGATGGCGGCATGCTCACCTATGACCAGGTGGTGGGTGGCGTGGCCAAGGGCCTGAAGCAGCGCGTGGTGATGCCGATCGACTTCTCCAACGGCGGCGATGCCATCGTTGCCGACAAGAGCATCACCTCGGTCAAGGACTTCAAAGGCAAGAAGGTGGGCTACAACCCGCTGTCGCCGTCGGACTTCCTCCTGGCCTATGCCCTGAAATCCAACGGCATGAGCGAAAAAGACATCAGCCCGGTGAACATGACTCCCGAAGGTATTCCCGGCGCCATGGCCTCCGGCAGCCTGCCGGTGGGCGTGACCTACGAGCCCAACGTGTCGCAGATTCTCGGCATGCCGGGTGACAAGTTCCATGTGGTGTATTCCTCCAAGGACGCCCCGGGCCTGATCACCGACGTGCTGGTGTTCGACGAAAAAGTCATCGCCAAACGCAAGGTGGCGATCAATGCCCTGATGCAGGGTTATGTCGACGGCCTGGCGTATATCAAGGCGCACCCTGAAGAGTCCGCCGAAATCATTGGCAAGGTGCTGGGCGTCAGCGCCAAGGAAGCCACCGAGCAAATGAGCGGCGTGTACAACATCCCGCTGGCGGAAATGAGCAAGAACTTCGAGAAATCCGAGGCCACCAGCTCGTTCTTCGGCAGCGGCGCGGTGATCGGCACCCTGCTCAAGGACAACGGCCAGATCCCCGCCGTCCCGGATTTCGCCAGCACCTTTGACGCCTCCTTTGTAGAAGCCCTAGCCAAGTAGAACCGACCGCCCGTGGTGCGAACCTCCCGTAGGGTGCGCTCCGCGCACCACTGGGCCGCCGCTCAACGAGGAACCGTGATGGCCACTCAGCTCTTCCGCTACGCCGACGGTAAACTGCCGAACACCCTGGCGTTTGCCTATGTCTTCGCCACCTATATCGGCGGCTTCGCCCTGCTGTTTTCCGCCCACTGGGCGCTGAACCTGCTCGGCACCTTATTGCTCGGCCACGCGATGATTATCGCGGCCTACCTGATTCATGAATTTGCCCACGGCACCATCTTTGCCAAGCCCAAACACAACGAATGGGCCGGCGAGTTCTGCAGCTGGCTGTGTGGCAGTTGCTACGCGGGTTTCCAGTACCTGCGCAAAAAACATATGCGCCATCACGTCGACCGTGCCGACGTCATCACCTTCGATACCAAGGCGTTTATCAGCGCCTGCCCGGTGTGGGTACGCAAGGTGATCCTGGCCCTGGAGTGGGCCTATATCCCGGCCATCGAGCTGGTGATGCATTACTACGTGGTGCTGCTGCCCTTTATTACCCGGGACGAAAAACACCGCGCCAATCGCAAGAAGGTGCTGGTTACCCTGGCCATTCGCTCGCTGTTGTTTGCCGCGCTCGCCGCCGTCTCGCTCAAGGCCCTGGTGCTGTACTGCGTGGCCTGGATGCTGATGCTCACCGTGCTGCGTTTTGCCGATGCCTACCAGCACACCTATGACGCCTTTGCCGTGCTGGAAGACGGCGGCGCCATTCCCAACGACAAGCTGCGCGACCGCGCCTACGAGCAGCACAACACCTACAGCAACGTGGTATCGGCGCGCTGGCCGGTGCTGAATCTGCTGTTGCTGAATTTCTCCTACCACAACGCCCACCACGAAAAACCGGTGGCGCCCTGGTACCGCCTGCCGGCCTTGCACCGCGAGCTGTATGGCAGCGACTACGCCCAGGTGCTGCCGATGCGCCTGCTGCTCAAAAGCTTCCATGAGCACCGTCTGCGCCGGGTGCTGGATGACCACTACGGCGAAGTGGCCGCGCCTGAGCAACAGCGGCGTGCCGATGGTTTCTACGGCGCGGTGGGCGTGTCGTTCCTGACGGCGGTGTAACCCGGATGAACCTCGACTATGCAGGCAAGGTGGTGGTGCTGACCGGTGCTGCCAGCGGGATCGGCAAGGGCCTGGCCCTGGCCTTTGCCGAGCAGGGCGCGCAGCTGGAGTTGCTCGACCGCAACGCCGTGGCGCTGGAGGCGGTGGCCGATGAGTTAAGTGCGCTGACGGCGGTGACCTTCGCCACCCTCGACCTGGCCGACAGCACGGCTATCGCCGCCTATGCGGCTCGCCGCGAAGGCCAGGCCATCGATGTGCTGATCAATAACGCCGGCGTCGAGTACGTCACCCCGCTCAGCGACACCGGTGCCGCCGCCGATGCGCACTGGCAGGCACTGCTGGATAACAACGTGGCCTCGATGCTGCGCCTGACCCGCGCCCTGCAAGGCCAGCTGAAGGCCGGCAGCAGCGTGATCAACCAGGCCTCGATCTGGGGCCTGAAAGGCGTACCGGGTTTTAGCGCCTATGTGGCCAGCAAGCATGCGGTGATTGGCCTGACCCGTTCGCTGGCCTGGGAGCTGGGGCCACGGCATATCCGTGTGAATGCAGTCTGCCCCGGCTGGATCGGCACCGACGCCGCCATGCGTTCGCTCAAGGTGATGGCCGCCAGCAATGGCCGCAGTGAGGCCGATGAGCTGGCGACCATCCTGGCCGCCCAGGCCGTGCCCGAACTGCTCACGCCGGCTGACCTGGCCGGCACCTTTCTTTTTCTCGGCAGCCCGTTGGCGCTGCCCCTGACCGGGCAGGCGCTGTCGGTCAGCCATGGCGAGGTAATGCACTGATGAGCGACTTACCGCTGGATGGTCAGGTGGCGTTGGTAACCGGTGCCGCCACCGGTATTGGCCGCGCCACGGTGCTGGCCCTGGCGGCGGCCGGGGCCAAGGTGTGGATCAATCACCTGGGCCAGGCCCAGGCGGCCACCGGGCTGGTGGCGCGGATTACCGCAGCCGGCGGCTGGGCGCGGGCGGTGGAGGCGGATGTCAGTTCGGCCGCAGACGTGGCGGCCATGTTCGAGGAAGTCCTGGCCGCCGGTGCCCTGGATATCCTGGTGAACAACGCCGGCATCATCCTGGAAAAACCCTTTCTGGAAACCAGTGAAGACGACTGGGCCAATCTGCTTGGCGTCGACCTTAGCGCCGTGTACCGCTGCTGCCGCCATGCCCTGGGGCATATGCAGCCGCGTGGCTCGGGCAGCATCGTCAATATCGCCTCCGAGCTCGGCCACCTGGGCCGGGAAAAATACGCCGCCTATTGCACCGCCAAGGCCGGGGTGATCGGCCTGACCAAATCCCTGGCGCGCGAATTTGCCCCGGCCATCCGTATCAATGGCGTGGCGCCGGGCCCGGTGGATACACCGATGGTCAGCGTGGAAAACATGAGCGCCGAGATGATCGCCAAGGAAGTGGCTATTCCCATGGGCCGCCTCGGCCGCCCGGAAGAAATCGCCGCCGCCGTGCTGTTTCTGGTATCGCCCCAGGCCAGTTTTTTCCAGGGACAAATGCTCGGCGCCAATGGCGGCGCATGGATGGGCTAAGCGATGAATATGCTGCTGAAACCGGAAAGCATCCTGCTGTTGGCCGCCGTTATCTGGGGGCTAGGCTGGATGCCGCTGCAGTACTTCAACGGCGTAGGCCTGAGTGGCATGCCGGTGGTGTTGGCCACCTACGGGTTGCTCTGCGTGCTGGCGGTGCCGTTATTGCTCTGGCAACGCAGCGCCTGGTGGCCGCAACGCTATGCCTTGCTCGCCATCTGCCTGTTTGGCGGCTGGGCCACGGCGGGGTTGGTGGGCGCGTTGTCCGAGGGCGAGGTGGTGCGCGCCATGCTGCTGTTTTACCTGGCGCCGGTGTGGGGGCTGCTCGGCGGCTGGCTGGTGCTGGGGGAGCGCCTGACCCTGCTGCGGGTGGCCGCGTTACTGCTGGCCATGCTCGGTATCGGCCTGACCCTGGGCGTTAGCCGCGAGAGTTTTAGCGCCTTTGGCAGCGCCGACTGGCTGGCGTTAAGCGCCGGCCTGGCGTTTGCCATCAACAACCTGGCCACCCGCCACGCCGAGCAGATTCCCCTGACCAGCAAGGCCGTGGTGGCCTTTCTTGGCAGTACTTCGCTGGCCTGGATCTTTTGCACCGTGCAAGGCAGCAGCCTGCCGCCGCTGGACCTGCTGATGTGGGCCAAGGTGGCGCTGTTCGGCCTGTTCTGGCTGGTGGCGATGGCCGCCGCGCAATACGGCTTTACCCATGTCGAAGCCAGCCGCGCTGCCGTGTTGACGGTGGTGGAGCTGGTGGCGGCGGTGCTTAGCGCTGCGGTATTCGGCGACCGTGAATTGGGCCTGCGGGAATGGAGCGGCGGTGCATTGGTGCTGCTTGCAGCACTGCTGGCAGCGCGCCCGCCACGTGAGCCTTCGATAACCCCTTGTGAGGTGCACTGATGACAAGCGTACGCATGGACCAGCTGAGCTGGGTGGAATACGAGCGCCAGGTGCGCGAGCTGTCGCCGGTGGTATTTCTGCCCTGTGGCGCCACCGAGCAGCATGGCCCGCATCTGCCGCTGGGCACCGATGCCTTGTTGGCCAGCGCCTTGTGCGAAGACGTCGCTGCCAAGGTCGGTGGCCTGGTGGCGCCGGCGTTGTCCTATGGCTACAAATCCCAGCCCAAGTGCGGCGGCGGCAACCATTTCTGCGGCACCACCAGCCTCGACGGCCAGACCCTGATTGCCCTGGTGCGTGATGCGGTGCGTGAGTTCGCCCGCCATGGCGTTACCCGCCTGGTGCTGGTGGACGGCCATTATGAAAACCAGTGGTTTGTCACCGAAGGCATCGAGTTGGCCATGCGCGAGCTGGGCAAGGATGCGGCGCTGCAAGTGATGCGCCTGGAGCACTGGGATTTTTGCACCGAGCAGACCCTGGCGGCGGTGTTCCCCAATGGCTTCCCCGGTTTTGCCCTGGAACACGCGGCGGTAATCGAAACCTCGCTGATGCTGCATTACCTGCCGCACCTGGTGCGTATCGACCTGATTCCCGACGAGCCACCGGCCGAATTCCCGCCCTACGACATGTACCCCAGCCGTACCGAGTGGGTGCCGGCTTCCGGCGTGCTGTCTTCGGCCAAAGGCTCGACGCCGGAGAAGGGCGCACGTATGGCCAGCGATATCACCCAGGGCATCGCCCAGGCCGTGCGCAAGGAATTCCAGCTGTGAGCACCGCACTGATCGTGATCGATATGCAGCGCGACTTCTGTGCCCCCGGCGGCTATGCCGATCAGGCGGGTCTGGATATCAGCCTGTTGCGCGCGCCGATCCCGGCCATCCAGCGCTTGTTGGCCCATGCGCGCGCGCACGGTTGGCTGGTGCTGCATACCCGCGAAGGCCACCGTGCCGACCTCAGTGATTTGCCCGAGCCCAAACGCCTGCGTGCCGAAAACGCCGGTGCGCCAATTGGCAGCGCCGGGCCCTTGGGGCGTTTGCTGGTGCGCGGCGAATACGGCCATGACCTGATCGACGAGTTACAGCCGCTAGTGGGCGAGCCCGTGATCGACAAGCCCGGCTACAGCGCCTTTGCCCATACCGACCTGGAGCTGCTGCTGCGCAATCGCGGTATCACCCACCTGTGGATAACCGGGGTAACCACCGAAGTCTGTGTGTCTTCCACCCTGCGCAGCGCGGTGGAGCGCGGCTACGCCTGCACCTTGGTCAGCGATGCCTGCGCCTCGGGCTATCCCGAGCTGCATGCGGCGGCGCTGGCCATGGTCGATGTGGAAGGTGGTTTGTTTGGGCGGGTGTGCGACAGTCAGCGCTTGATCGAGGAGGGCGCCCACCCATGACCCAAGTAAAAAAACTCTGGCCGCTGCTGACCGCCACCCACCGCTACGACAAAAGCATTTCCACCTATAACCGTGGCCATGGGGTGCAGATCGACGCGCCGATTCTGGCCTACCTGATCGAGACCAACCACGGGCGCATCCTCTACGACGTGGGTTGTGACTACGCCAAGATCAACGACCCCGTGCAGCGCGCGCGCTGGTATGACCCGGTGGAATTCCCCATGGGCGCGCCGCAGATGACGGAAGAGCAACGCCTGCCGGCGCACTTCGCCCGCCTGGGCCTGACCCCGGCAGATATTGATGTGGTGTTTCTCGGCCATCTGCATTTTGACCATGCCGGCGGCCTCTGTGAGGTCTGCGGCGCCGAAGTGCATGTGCACGGTGCTGAGCTGGAGGCCGCCCGCACCAAGGCCGATGACGCCTATTTTGCTGACGACTTTGCCGGCGACTACCGCTGGAAAATCCAGACCGAAGAATACGACCTGGTGCCCGGTGTACGTGCCATCAACACCCCTGGGCATACCGCCGGGCATATGTCCTTGCTGATCGAGTTGCCCCAGGGGCGGCCAGTGATCCTGGCCGGCGATGCCGCCGACCTGACGGAAAACCTCGACGACGAAATCGCCCCCGGCACCCTCTGGCAAGACCGCGAAGATATGGCCATTGCCAGTATTCGCAAGCTCAAGGCCTTGGCCAGGGAAACCGATGGCGACCTGTGGCCCAACCATGACATGGCGTTTTGGCGCGGGCTGAAACAGTTTCCGGAGTTTCATTCATGAACGGGTCACCCTTGAATGCTGCGCCAGTGCCCGAGCGCTATCTGGGTGTGTGGCAACGCACCTTGCTGACCACCACCAGCGGTGTGCACGACACCAGCACGCGGGTGTTCTGGTTGCAGACCGGGCGCTTGTTCGCCGATCTGCGTATTCCGTTGCCGGCGCCCCATGGCGTGCGCGAACTAATGGCCCAGGCCGGGTTTGCCGGGCTGACCGAAATCACCACGCCGGCCTATAGCGCCGAAACCTGCCAGTGGCACCGCGCCTTCGATGTGCAGCCGCCACGGGGCAGCAAAGACATTGGCCATATGCGCTTTGTAAACAGCGAGTGCGTGCTGGAAGACGGTCTGGATGGCAGTTACCACGAAGTGTGGGAGCGCCTGCCCGACTCCCTGGGCCGCAACTGGGGCGAGTGGCTGGTAGCCGCCGATGGTCGCCAGGGCTGCCTGCTGCTGGCCGGCGATTACTTTATGTTTGCCGCCAGCCGGCATAAGCCGCTGCCGGCGGCGGACTCCCTGCTGACGCTGCTGGATGCCGGCACCTGCCCAACGTTGCTGCTGGAGTGCGAGCTGTCCTTTGGCCGCCACCACCAGGGCCAGCAGCCCTGGCAGATTGAGCTGTCGACCATTCCCGAACGTATCGGCCAGGCACTGTTGCCGGCCAGCATCGACCCCGACCACGTCGAGCAGCTCTGTGCTGCCGACACCCTGGCGCTGCTCGGCCATGTGCCGGCGCTGGGGGGCTGGCGGCGGCGCCGCGATCCACTTTTTTCCCATCCTGAGGAGGCCTTGTCATGAGCGCCCATCAACCTTTACCCAACGCTCCCGTGGCGGCTCAACCGGCTCGCCAGCCGTGGTGGGTAATCCGTGGCGACCTGCCGCGTGGCGTTATCTGGGGCCTGGCCACGGCCGGTTTGCTGCTGCCATTGCTGGTGTGGTGGGCGTACACCGCCGCCGGCCTGGCCAACCCGATGTTTATGCCAGGGCCCGACGCGGTGCTGGCGCGGGTCGGCCGCTGGTGGAGCGACGAAGGCCTGCTGGCCGACATCGGCATCAGCGTGTACCGGGTCATGACCGGCTTTCTGCTCTCGGCGCTGTTTGCCCTGCCGCTGGGGCTGTATATCGGCACCTACCGCCCGGTGCAGGCGTTTCTCGAACCGCTGACCGACTTTATCCGCTATATGCCGGCGGTGGCCTTTATCCCGCTGGTGATGCTGTGGGTCGGCATCGACGAAAGCTCCAAGGTGCTGATCATCTTTATCGGCACCTTTTTCCAGATGGTGCTGATGGTGGCCGAAGACGTGCGCCGCGTGCCCATGGCGCAGATCGAAGCGGCGCAAACCATGGGTGCCAGTCGCAGCGAGATCGTCAAGCTGGTGATTCTGCCGTCGGCCCGCCCGGCGTTGCTCGATACCCTGCGCATTACCTGCGGCTGGGCCTGGACCTACCTGGTGGTGGCCGAGCTGGTGGCCGCGAACTCGGGCC
>JBCECW010000036.1:0-12675 GCA_039207785.1 Pseudomonas sp.
AGCGAGGGAACCCGGAGCGCAGCGTAGGGCCGGATGATTGGGCTAGCGTTTTTGGGTACTTTTGGGGCAATGCCAAAAGTACCTCGCGCGTAAGGCGCGAAACCAAACGCTCAGCGCACGCGCCAATGAAGAAAAACTGCGGTTTTGAAGGTTTGCTTTTCGATTGTGTGGATTTGCTTTACCGCGTGCGCGGGGAGTTTTTGTTTCGCGCCTTACGCGCGAGTTTCTTTTGGCATTGCCCCAAAAGAAACCAAAAGGTCTAGCCCCAACCTTGGGTCTCCGCTGCGCTCCGACTTCCCTCGCTCCGTCGCCGCTCCGGGGGCCGGCTAGACGGGCCATCCATGGCCCATCAAGCCTTTCGCGGCTCCCGGCCGCTCAACCCCCTACGCAACGACTCCACTCGGCCTGCGCTAACGGGGCGGGCAGATCACAAGCCAGATCAAGATCAAAAGCTCGCCTTACTACTTTAGTACTGGTTTTGCCGGCTTAACGTCCAATACCCAACGCATGGCAACTGGCCTGTAATGGCCCCATAAAAATAAAGAAGAGACCTCACGCCATGCGCTGCTTTATGCACACATCCGTCTGCCTGCTGTTCGGGCTACTGGCCGCCACCTGCCAGGCCGACACCTCCCCGGCCTTGTTCTCCGACGACGGCTACCGCATCACCCAATACCGCAGCCCCACCCCGGCCACTGCCGACCACGCCAAAACCCTCGACACCCCGGCCCTGCAACAACTGCTCAAGGCCCAACCCGCCACCCGCCTGGTGGACGTCTACCGCCGTACCTGGCTCAACGGCCAATTTATCGAAGACGAACCCCACGCCAACCTGCCTGGCAGCCTGTGGCTGGCCAATACCGGCAATGGCGACCTCGATGGCCCCTGGCAAGCCTATTTCAGCGACAACCTGCAACGCCTGACCGAAGGCGACCCGGCGCGCCCCCTGGTTTTCTACTGCCGCTCCGACTGCTGGGCCAGCTGGAATGCCATCAAACGGGCACACGCGCTAGGCTACAAACAACTCTATTGGTACCGTGACGGCATCGATGCCTGGGAACAGGCGGGCCTGCCCTTGATGCCCGCGCAACCCCAGGCGTTTCCCTGATTTCACCCATAACCATAAAAAAATGCAGGTGAGGCTATGTACAAGATTCTGATCGCCGACGACCACCCGCTGTTTCGCGAAGCCATCCATAACGTGATCAGCGACGGCTTTCCCGGCAGCGACGTGATGGAAACCGCCGACCTGGACAGCGCCCTGCTGCTGACCCAGGAACACGACGACCTCGACCTGATCCTGCTCGACCTGAATATGCCCGGCATGCATGGCCTTAACGGCCTGATCAACCTGCGCAACGAGGCACCGACCATTCCGGTGGTGATTGTCTCGGCCGAACAGGACAAACAGATCGTGCTGCAAGCCATCACCTATGGCGCCGTGGGTTTTATCACCAAGTCCTCGCCACGCTCGCAGATGACCGAGGCCATCGAGCAGATTCTCAATGGCCAGGTGTACCTGCCCTCCGACATTATCCGCACACAGAAAAACCCCAGCCGCCGCAGCCAGAGCGAAGCCCCGAGCTTTGCCCCGGAGCTGCTGCAAGCCCTGACGCGTAAACAGCTGCTGGTACTGGAGCGCATGACCAAGGGCGAGTCGAACAAACAGATCGCCTACCACCTGGAAATTGCCGAAACCACGGTAAAAGCCCATGTCTCGGCGATCCTGCACAAGCTCAATGTGCATAATCGCGTGCAGGCCATTCTCTCGGCCGGTGATATCGACTTCGCTGCCTATCTGCGGCGCTAAGGCCTTTGATGGAAAAGCTGCTGACCCCGCGCACCCTGCTGCTCACTGCCCTGGCCATGCTGGCCTTTGCCGGCAACTCGCTGCTGTGCCGCCTGGCCCTGAAAACCACCCAGATCGACGCCGTGACTTTTACCGGTGTGCGCCTGCTCAGCGGCGCGTTGATGCTCTGGCTGTTGCTGCGTTTGCGTAACCGGGTGGCGCCAATAGCCGGCAATTTGGCGTCGGCGGCGGCGTTGTTTGTTTACGCGGCCGCGTTCTCCTATGCCTACCTGCACCTGGATGCCGGCGCCGGCGCCCTGCTGCTGTTTGGCGCGGTGCAGATCAGCATGCTGCTGGTGGGCTTTATGCGCGGCGAGCGGGCCAATCTGCAGCAGGGCATCGGTTTTGTCCTGGCCCTGGCCGGGGTGGTGGCCTTGATGCTGCCAGGCGCCAGCGCACCGCCCTTGGTGGGCGGCGGGTTGATGCTGCTGTCCGGGGTGGCCTGGGGCGCGTACTCGTTGCTGGGGCGCGGGGTCAAAGACCCGCTGGCCGCGAGCGCCGGCAACTTTCTGCGGGCGCTGCCCTTCGCGATCTTGCTGGCGCTGGTGTTTATGCAGCGCCTGACCTGGGATACGCCGGGCCTGGTGTATGCGGTGTTATCCGGCGCCCTGACCTCGGGGATTGGTTACTTTATCTGGTACAGCGCCCTGCCCGGCCTCAGCGCCTTCCAGGCCGCCTCGGTGCAACTGAGCGTACCGATCCTGGCGGCATTGGCCGGCGCGCTGCTGCTGAGTGAAAGCATCAGCGTGCGCCTGGTGATCGCTTCGGTGGCGGTGTTGGGTGGGATTGGATTGGTGTTAAGGGCTAAGCGCACAGCCTGAAAGCTCGACAGCAAAATCAAAAGCCCCTCTCCCCAGCCCTCTCCCGCAGGCGGGAGAGGGGGCAGGTTGCATGCAGATTTTGGCCAATCGTCACCCCTCGCCCGCTCGCGGGAGAGGGGCCGGGGGAGAGGGCGGCGGCATCCACGATGCCAATCAACCGCCATCGCGCTCCAACAAATGACTCATCGCCGTCTTCAACTTCATCGGCCGCACCGGCTTGTGCATCAACGTATGCCCCAACTCACGCATATGTAATTTGAGCTCGTTGCTGTAGTTGGCGGTAATCATCAGCGCCGGTAGCGGCACACTGCGCCGGGCGTTGATGGCCGCCACCGCGTCCACGCCGTTGTGGCCGTCATCGAGGTGGTAGTCGGCAATCAACAGGTCGGCATCGGCGTGAAAGTTATCCACCTGCCGCGCCAGGTCTTGTTCGGACAAGGCGGTGATCACCTGGCAGCCCCAGCCTTCCAGTAAGGTGCGCATCCCCGCACAAATGGCGGCGTCGGTGTCGAGCACCCACACCCGCGAGCCATGCAGACGTTCCAGCAGACGCTCGGCGTTATCCACCGGCTCGACCGTGACCTTCGGCGCCCGGCTGGCCTTGGGCACTTCGATGGAGAACACCGAGCCTTTGCCCGGCACCGACGCCACCCGGATACGGTGGCCGAGCATCTGGGCAATCTTGTCGACGATGGCCAGGCCCAACCCCAGCCCACGGTCCTGGTTATGCCGCTGCACATCGCCGCGTTTGAATTCTTGGAAAATCTCGCCGAGCTTGTCAGCGGCGATGCCCATGCCAGTGTCCCAGACCTCGATCACCAGGCTCTGCCGCTTGCGCCGGCAACCCAACAAGATTCGCCCCTGCGGGGTGTAGCGAATGGCGTTGCTCAGCAGGTTGCGCAGGATGCGCGCCAGCAGCTGGATATCACTGCGCACCAACGCCGAGCAGGGAATAAAGTCCAGCTGCAGGCCTTCTACCGCCGCCAGTTGGCGATATTCCAGGGCCAGGTTGTCGAGCAGCTCGCCCACGGCAAACGGGGCGATATCGGGCTTGATCACCCCGGCATCCAGCTTGGAGATATCCACCAGGGTGCCCAGCAGGTTTTCCACATCCTCTAGCGAGTTGCTGATATTGCGCACCAGCGTCTGGCTGCCACTGGGCTCGACCCGCTCCAGCAATGCGCTGGTAAAAAGCCGCGCAGCATTCAGCGGCTGCAACAGGTCGTGGCTGACGGCAGCGAGGAATTTGGTTTTCGACAGGTTGGCAGTTTCCGCTTCGCGCTTGGCTTCGCGCAGGCGCAGCTCCACCTGGCTGCGTTCGTTGATTTCCTGTTGCAGCTGACCGTTGAGGCGGGTGAGTTCGGAGGTGCGTTCGCGTACCCGTTGCTCAAGATTCTGGTAGGCCTGGTGCAGGGCTTCGGCGGTACGCCGGCGCTCGCTGATATCGCGGATCAGCACAAAGATACCGACCACTTCGCCACTGGCCTGCCGGTTCGGTACATAGGAGCGCAGCATGCAGCGCTCCTGGCCATTGCGGTTGGTTTCCACCACCTCGAAGGTCACGCTTTCGCCGTTCAGCGCGCGCTCGGTATAGGGCGCCAGGCAGCGGAAATGCTCGTCGCTGTGCACCTCGCGCATGTTCTGCCCGAGCATGCCGCCGCGCGGCCAGTGATACCACTCTTCATAGACCTTGTTGGTGAACTCGTAGACCAGGTCGGCGCTCAGGTAGGCGATCAGGGCCGGCACATGGTCGGTGATCAGGCGAATCCAGCGCTCGCTTTCGCTGATGGCCTCGGCATGCCGGTAGCGCTCGGTGATATCGGTAAAGGTGTTGACGAAGCCACCGGCCGGCATCGGGTGGGTACGCACTTCCAGCACGCGGCCGTCGAACAGACGCTGCTCCATTTGCTGCATGCGCCGGCCCTTGGGGTCCAGGGTATCGGGGGTAAGCAGGCCCAGCTCGCTGTCTTCCATCACCTCGACAAAGGGCCGATGGGCCTCGATGGGCGCCAGGCCGCAGAGTTCGAGAAAGCGGTGGTTCCACAGCTCCAGGGTGCCCTCGGCGTTGACCATGGCCACGCCCTGGGAGAGGTTATCCACAGCCCGTTGCAGCAAGCGCGACTTCTGCGCCAGGGCCTGCTCGCGGCGCATGGTTTCGCTGATTTTTACCTCGGTGATATCGGTGTACAGAATCACCAGCCCGCCCTCGCGGGTGGGGCGCTCGCTGACCTGTACCCAGCGGCCGTTGTGCAGACGATAGAGGGTGTGGTCGTCGCCGCTGCGCCGATGTTCTTCCACAATCAAGCCGCTACTTTCGGCCAGGCGCTTGATCTCCGACAGCCGCGTGCCGCTGCCGATACGCGCGCGGCTACGGGCCCAGAAGGATTTGAAGCGGCTGTTGAACAGCACGATGCGCTGGTCTTTATCGAACAGCACAAAGCCATCGGAGATGCTTTCGATGGCGTCGATCAGGTGCTGGTGCGCGGTCTCGGCCCGTAGCCGGGCATCGCTGAGCAACTGGTTGCTGGCCTTGAGTTCGGCCATGGCCTGGTTGAGCGCATCGGTGCGTTCGCGCACTTGCTCGGCCAATACCACCGAGTGCTGGAAGGCGGCGTAGGAGTCATCCCGGCGCGAGGCACTGGATTCCACCCGCTCGATCAACGCCGCGTTGATGCGCTGCAGTTTGCGTTTGTCGTCACGCAGCTGTTCAACTTCCTGGCGCAGGCCGCTCAGTTCCTCGCTCAGCTCGGCTGGCACGGCGGCCAATGGCGACACCGGTGAAGGTCTGGTTGATGTGCATGCCATTGAACTGCTCCCCGTAGGAGTTGAACCCTATTACCCGTTGTTGCTGATACAAGGCCGAGGTCTGCGCCACTTCATCGGTACGTTCCACTTCCAGGCGGCGCAGAAAACAGTCACAGCCGATGGTCAGCAAGGGCGGCCCCAGGCGTTCCTGCAGACGGCTGAACAGCCCCTGCAGATTTGGCGTCAGCGGCCCGGGCGTCATGGCAGTGAGGACGATGCCGTTCTCCACCGCGCAGTAGAAACTCAGGCTCAGATCGTCGTTGACCCGCTGAATCGAGCGCACGTAGTAGTGCTCGTTGATCCGCACCGCCAGCGGGTGGGCGGCGAACAGGCCGACATCCAGCGCGGCCAGCGGCACACCCACCAGCCGCGCATATTCCGTGGCGGCAGGTTCGGCATTCAGCTCCAGCACCCGGCGGCTGGCGCTGTCGGCCTGGGTGACCACCAGTTTTTCGCTGCTGGGCAGCACGTGGTGGGTGCTGAACACTTCGAAATCCAGCTGGGTGTTCACCAGTACCACCACCGCCGCGCCCTCATGAAAGGCGCCGCCGTAGTACACATAGGTGCGGCTCAGGTGGTTGTCATCGCCGGCCGAACCGCCGAAATGGGGAATGCTGCCCAAGGCCGCACTCAGCGCGGCGAGCACGATTTCTTCGCGGCTGGACAGGCCATCGAGCAGGGTCAGGGCAAAGCAGTGATCCTTGATCGGCGCCAGGGCGTTATGCCGGCAATCGCTGACCAGGCGCTCCACCAGTTGCTGGGCGTCGATCAGGCTGAAACGCTCCATTTCGTCGATCAGCGCGCTGGCGATGGAAAAGCTGCGGTGGTCAAAGCCTACTGCGGTCACGCAGTTGCGCCCATAGCCCTGCTGGGTAATTTCCCCGGCGCTGGTACAGCCCACCAGGCCGATGCCGCCGAAGTATTGCTCCAGCGTCGGGCCCAGTAGTTCGAGGTCGTATTGCGCGGAACAGAAGAACAGTACAAAGCCCAGGTGCGGGTGAATCAGCTGGCGTGCCAGTTCCTGCGCCACCTGCTCCGGTTCGGTGGCAGTGGACATGGCCATGACCACGCCATCGGTGGTTTCCTGTTGCATAGCGGGCCCTGTGGGGAACGGTGTGTTGTGACCCATGGTACGGAGCGGCTGGCGGACGCCGAATTCTACTTGGGTCGCGCCCACCCCCTCCCAAAGTAGCGAGTGCCCTACCCCTCAGACCGACGGCCAGAACAGCAGAGTCAGCACCAGCATGCCGCTGTACATGCCGATTTCCAGGGTTTCGCTAAGCGGCTGGATGCGTTTGCAGGCGCCATACACATGCACCAGCACCATCAGCGCCGCCACGCCAGCCAGCACTTCGAAGGTGGTGCCGATGGCTTCGCCGGTGAGACCGGCGCGGATCATCAGCGCCTCGACAATCAGGATAAAGGCGCCCAGGCAGCGACCGAAGTACACCGCCAGGTCGGTATGCGCCGGCAACGTCCAGCCCATCAGGCGTGCCCAGGTCAGCGGCCAGAAGGTAATGGGCAAGGCGAACACCAGGGTGGTGATAGCGGCCAGGGTAAGCAGGTAGAACGGCGCGTAAGCGCTCCAGAGTCCCATCATGGGTCCAGCTCCTTGGTTGTAAAAAAGGCGCAACGGCTGCGGGGGCCATTGCGCCAAACACGATGCTCGGGGGAAGTGTCTTTTGGACCGTAGGGTGTGCTCCGCGCACCGTTGCATTCGTCACGCAACCGCCTGGTGCGCGGAGCGCACCCTACAAAAACAAACCGCGATGGCCGGGTGGGTTACCAGGTGATGGAAACACCCAGGGCCAGGGTGTCGGTGTCTTCCAGGTTGCCGACGCCTTCCTTGCCATCAATCTCGAACTGGTTGTACTCGGCAATCAGCCGCAGATTGGCGTTGATATCGCGGGTGTAGGCGATGGCGCGGGTTTCGTAGTCGGCCTTGATGCCCAGGCCATTGCCGTCGTCTTCGGTCTTGCCATAGGACAGGGCAATGCGGTTCTTGCCGAAACGGTAGGCGCCCTGCAGCAGGTAGCCGCTGCTGTCCATATTGCGCAGCGAGGCTTCACCGAGGTTGTTGGTAAAGAACGGGTTGATGCCTTTGGCGGTAAAGCCCGAACCCACCAGGGTGAAGTCGGCAATCTTGGCCTGCACGCCATAACCCAGGCCTTTGGAGGTGACGTCGCTCACCGTGTCATCGGTGTTTTCCGAGGTCTGGTAGGCGCCGTTGATCCAGGAGTAGATCTTGGCCCCGGCCAGGTCGAACTCGTAGGTCACTTCACTTTCGAAGCGCGGGTTGTCCTGGTAGGCCTTGCCGGTGGCGCTGTCGTCGTTGGTGTCGACCGGGTCCATGATGCCGGCGGCAATCCGCAGGCCTTCCATCACCGGAGTGCGGTAGGTGATTTGCGAGGTAGGGAACGGGTACGGGTAGCCGCTGCCGATATTGCCGAACGATACACCGCCACCGTCCACCAGGCCGAGGGTGTCGCTGACCTGGCCGTAACCGCCGAGCAGTTCATCGAGCAGGATATTGGAGCGGGCGAACAGGCCGAAGTCCTTGCCGATCAATACCTGGCCCCATTCCCCGTCCACGGTGCCGTAGAACTGGCGGACGTCGATGGCGGTATCGGTGCCTTCGGTTTCGCTGTCGTTGATGGTGACCCAGAACGATGACCGCGCGCCGAGCTTCAGGTCTTCGACCTGCTTGGTCATGTTGAAGCCGATCCAGTTGGGCAGAAAACCCATTTTTACCCGTGCCTGGTTGCGGTCGTACTGGTCGCCCGGGCGGTCGATATCGCTGTTTACATAGAAAGCGTTGACGTAGCCGTCGGCGGAAAAGGTGGTGTCGTCTTTGTCATACAGCATGATCTCGGCGAAGGCTGGCTGGGCAAGGCCCACGGCCAGTGCCAGAGACAGAAGTGGGCGAGTGGCGATGTTGTTTTTGTTGTGGCGCATGGCGTGCTCCGCTGTGTTGGCGACTGAGGATGCAGTCGTGGCGCAGCGATTATGAAAAGCGCCCATGCCCCGCCAAATCGGGCTTTGGCCGGGGTTTTACCCTGCTTTGGCGGCGGTGCGGTGGCGCGCTATTTAAGACGGGGGTCGGCGGGGATAAGAGGTGGAGGGGCTTTGGTGGGAGGCGGTAGTAGGACTTTGGGGGGAGTACAAACGCTGGACACCCCACCGTCGTCCCCGCGCACGCGGGGACCCAGAATTTGAAAGTTGATATACGACTCGAGACTCTGGATTCCCGCCTGCGCAATGACGAACGCGTCAGCGCGGCGCCAGCACCTGCCAGTGCGCCGAAGGACTCGGCGCATTAGCCAGGGCATAGCAGCCCCCCGCGCCGTTTAGCACCTGGTCGAGGGCCGCTTGCAAACCCTCTGGCCGGATTGCTGCCACCTGCGCTTGCAACTGCATCGCCCAGTCGGCTGGCAAGCCGCGTTGCTGTGCCAGCCACGCCTGGTCGGCCAGCCCCGCCACGCTGTGGGTTTGCGCCTGTAGCTGTTCCAGCAGATTGTTGCCCAGGACCTGCACCTGGGCAGCGTCGAGGGTAGCCAGGCGTTCGTTCTGGGTCTGCATAAAGGCGTCGATATGGGCAACGATCTGCGCCACGGTCGCGCTCGGCGATTGCACGGCAAACAGCAGGCCGGGACGGCCTGCCATCTGACGAAAGCCGCAAAACACCGCGTAGCCCAGCTGCAGTTCGCTGCGCAGGCGTTGGAAAAACGGGCTTTCCAACCAGTGTGCGAGCAGGCGCCAGGTCACCTCGGTGAAGGGCTGGTGGTCCGGCACGGGGCAGAACAGTACCAGTGCGGCCTCTTCACCGGCGCTTGCCGTGTCACGCCAGAACCAGCCTGGCTGCACGTCACTCAACGTTCGTTGCAGCACCTGGCCTTGCCCCGGCAGCCCGGCCAGTTGCCGGTACAGCGTGGCACGCAGGGCGTCCGGGACCCCCACCGCCAGCGCCTGGTAGTGCGCACTGGCCCAGCACAGTGCCAAGGCATTTGGCGTGGGCAGCAGTTTGTAGCCATCGACCGCAGGGGGCTCGAACAGCTCGGGCAAGCGCTGCCACAACTGCCGCACCAGCGGTTCGTTGGCGGCCCGCACCGCCTGTTCACGGTGGCGGCGCATGCCCTGGCCCCAGGCCAGATTGGGCGGGTGCACCAGCACAGTGGCGAGGTCGGCGAGCAAGTTGGGGAATACCTCGGGGCGACCATTGAGCAACAGTTGCCAGCCGCCCTCCTGCTGTTCGAAACGCACCTGTACGCCGGCCTGCGCGGCCAGCTGCAAGTTGGCGCGCAGCGCCACCTGCAGCACTTCGAACAAGCCATCGGGCGGCGCCTCGGCAAAGCGCCAGTGCAGATACAGGGCGGCGTCGCCGTCCTCCTGCGGACACTGCGGGCCAGGCAGCCAGGTCAGCCCAGCCAGTGCTGGCGGCACGCTGAAATCGCCAGGCAGTGGCTCAGGCTGCAACAGCGGATTGGCCGCCGGCAGGTGCCAGTTCCAGTATTCGTTGGTGGCCGGCACGCGCGGTTGCTCGCAGAGGTTAAGCACAAAGCCCACCTGCCGCTGCGCCGCCACCGGTTCGGTGCTGCTGAGCAATTCCAGCAGGTTGCCGGGCTGCAGCTGGCTGAGTAGCTGGCGCAAGGCCCACAGCTGTTCGCTACCGAACTGACCGTCGCCGAGTGCCCCATCACTCCAGTGCCGGGCCAGCTGCAACGGCCCGGCACTGCGCAGACGCTGGGCGACGATACGGCTGTACTCCTGGCGCCAGGGCAACCAGTCATCCTGGTCGCTGAAAAAACTCAACCAGTCGAACAAGGCCGCACGCACCGAGGCGCGGTTATGGGCATTGGCGGTTTCGCTCAGTTGCAGGTCGATGCTGAGCAAGGCCTGGTTGCCATGGCGATAGACACTGCGCACCTGCAAGGCATCGCACCAGCCGCGTGAGCGCAGAGTATCCAGCAGGCCGTCTTCCACTTCGTGGGTCAGCCAGGTTTGCAGAAAATCCAACGCCTGCGGGTAGCCGGCGGGCAGCTCATGCAGGGCAAAACACAGGCTCAGGTGCGCCAGGCCCGCGGGCACCTGTACCTGCAAGGCTTGGCAGCGTAGCGGCAGCAGTGCCGGCGCCACGCTTTGCAGCAACGCCGGCGCCGCTCGCACCCGCCAGGTGAAAGAGTCGCTCTACGACGAGATGTTGGTGCTGGAAGTCGACATCAACGGTCGCATCACCTTCGCCAACGAAAACTTTCTTCGCGAAATGCAGTACCGCTCTGAACAGTTGGTGGGACACGCGCTGGATGACTTTTTCCCGCAGGGTTTTCGCGGTGAAGAAAACTACCGCCGCCTCAAACACGCTCTGCAAGTTGGCGACCATCTGCGCGGCGCCTTCCGCATGCTGCGCGGCAATGGTGCCGAAGCCTGGTTGCGGATCATCTGGCAACCCATGCGCAACAGCCAGGCCAAGCTGATGAGCTTTGCCCTGTTTGCCAATGACCTGACCCGCACCATCGAAACCTCCAAGGAACACGAAGGCATTATCAATGCCCTGCTGCGCTCCACGGCGGTGATCGAATTCAACCTCAAGGGCGAAGTGATCAACGCCAATGACCGTTTCCTGGGCTCCATGGGCTACACCCTCGACCAGATCAAGGGCAAACATCACTCGATGTTCTGCGATCCCCATGAGGCCAACAGCGCCGCCTACAAAGAGTTCTGGGCCAAGCTCAACCGTGGTGAATTTGTTGCCGGGCGGTTTAAACGCGTCGACGCCCTGGGTCGCGTGGTCTGGCTGGAAGCTTCCTATAACCCAGTGCATGACGCCCATGAGCGGCTGTACAAAGTGGTGAAATTTGCCACGGTAATTTCCGACCAGGTTAACCAGGAAATCGCCGTCGCCGAGGCGGCGAATATCGCCTACAGCACCTCGCAGCAAACCGACCTCAGCGCGCAGAAAGGCGCCTCGGTGGTGCAGCAGACCGTGGATGTGATGCGCCAGATCGCCCTGCAGGTGCAGGATGCCTCCGAAGGTATCGAGGCCCTGGACAAGCAATCGCAGCTGATCAGTTCGATCATCAAAACCATCAGCGGCATTGCCGGGCAAACCAACCTGCTGGCGCTTAACGCCGCCATCGAAGCCGCCCGGGCCGGCGAGCAGGGCCGTGGTTTTGCCGTGGTGGCCGACGAAGTCCGGCTACTGGCCGGGCGCACCAGCCAGGCCGCCGAAGAGATTGTCGAAGTGGTGCAGAAGAACCAGCAATTGGCGCAGACGGCGGTGGACAGTATGTCCAGCAGCAAGCAACAGGCCGAGCAAGGCCTGGACCTGGCCAATGAAGCCGGCGCGGTAATCGTGGAGATTCAGGATGGCGCGCAAAAAGTGGTGGATGCCATTGGCCAATTTGCCAGCCAATTAAAAGCCTGACGGAGTTTGCCCGTCTTTTTATTTAATTATTCAAGTCATCCATAGTGTCCCGCACAGCGCCGTTGACACGGCGCCTGCATAGATTTTTCATCGCGCTTGGCTATAATCCAAACACGGCGTAAAAACGTCGGTTATTTAATTATTTCAATCTTGATACATAAGTCTTTGAATTAATTAAATATTCATAAAAAACAACACGCTAACCAACTCGAATGGAGCAACGCTCCTTCATCCCAGCGCAGATGCTGCGATATACGCACGCATGGCGGCGCCGGGCTAACAGGACTAGAGAAACTACGTGACCAAAGACGAACTGCGCGCCGAACTTGAGCGCCAGGCGCAGCGTTACAAGGAAGTTTACGGCGGGGAAGTTATTACCTACGCCGCCCAGCCGGACCCGGAACGCAAGCCATGGCGTAAACGCTCCAACTTTCTCGATCAACAATTCGAACGAGAAATGGAAAAGATCGAAAAAGAACACCTGGCCCGGGTGGAATCGGCCAAAGATACGGACATCTGAAAACCCGTACATAGGCTAGGTCGGTCCGCTCACCCAACACGGACCGCCCCCAGCGCGTGTTCTAGCGGCGCTTCTTACCCAGTAGCGACCCCATCAAGCCGCGCACCAATTCCCGTCCGATCTGATTGGCCGCCTGCCGCGCCGCGCTCTTCAGCGCCTGGCCGGCAGCGCTGCCCAGCCACTGGCCGGCCATATCGGCAAAGCCACCCTCGGCCTTGGGCTGCACCGGCGGTGCCGCTTGTGCCTCACTGGCGGAAGC